>CANRHJ010000006.1 GCA_947630355.1 Candidatus Gastranaerophilales bacterium
TCTTCTTCCGTCAAAGGAGTTGAATTATCATCGGTTTCAAATATATTCATCTTTAATCTTCATCCCAAATTCTTGCAGTGTTGTTATCCGAAAGCTCTTTAATTAAATCTTCCAATATATCTTCACTTTCGGCAAGCTGATTTTCAAGCCCCATGTTCTTATTAACTTTATTCAATATTTTTAAGGCTTTCTTTTTTGCTTGGTTATAAATAATATCGTCAATATTTTCTCTTGGCACAAGCGCATAAACAAAATCACAATTTAGAGCATCCGCTATTCTTTCCATCGTTGAAATTTTAATATTTTGTTCATTTTTTTCCATATTTATAACTCTTGGCTGAGAAACATCTATCTTTTTTGCCAATTGCGTAGTTGTCATGCCTAAAAACTCACGGATTGTTTTTAACCAACCCTGTTTTGGTCGTTCGATAACAGACTTTTTTAATACATCAAATTTCTTCTGATAAAAGTGTCTAAGTATTTTTTTATTATCCATATATAACCTATATATTATAATTTTCTATTTATATTATAACTTATTTATTATAATTTTCAATATATTTTATAATATTTATGTTATATTTTTTAATCATATTAATTATACCACTTTTACCCCCTCCCGTTGCAATATAATTAAAATTCCCGATAAGATATTTTTATGCGATAATTGACTGGAGGCGAAAATGCAAAACGGGTATATGACAGATACAATAAGTGCAATTGCTACTCCTATCGGCAGTGGAGGAGTTAGCATTATTCGTATATCTGGTGCAAAAGCATTTGAGATAATTGATAAATTATTTTCGGTTAAAAATATTGTTCCTAACAGAATTTATCACGGAAATATTATAGAAAACGGCGAAAAGCTTGATGATGTAATAGTTCTTCCTTTTAAGTCCCCCAACAGCTATACGGGTGAAGATGTAATAGAAATCCAATGTCATGGCGGAGTTTATATTACCAATAAAATATTGGATTTAACCATAAAATCGGGCGCCCGACTCGCACAAAAAGGCGAATACACTAAGCGCGCTTTTTTAAACGGTAAAATGGATTTATCTCAAGCGGAGGCGGTTTTAGACCTTATCCAAGCTCCCACCGAAAAATTTGCTTCTTCAACCGCTAAAAACCTTTTCGGAAAACTTTCTCTGGAAATTTCCAACATCAGGCATGAAATAATGGAGCTTTTATCTAAGATTGTTGCCGCTGTTGATTTTCCTGAGGATGTTAAAGAACCGGAATATTCTTATATTGAAAACACTATTGAAAATATACTCGAAAAAATAAATAAGATTTTAAGTTTTTCAAAAAGTTCAAATGTATTCAGGCAGGGTGTAAAAATTGTGCTTGCAGGACGTCCGAACGTAGGCAAATCCTCTTTATTCAATGCTTTATTAAATTTAGACCGCGCAATAGTTACCGATATTGCGGGAACGACGCGGGATTGTTTGCAGGAAACGCTTGATATAGACGGAATACCCGTTACAATTATTGATACCGCAGGCATAAGGGAAGGCGAAAACATTAATAAAGTTGAAGCAATCGGAATAGATTATTCCAAAAAATATCAGCAGGAGGCTGACCTTATTTTATTCCTGTATGCCTTGAATGACGGTTTTACACAGGAAGATGAGAGGATTTTTGAAACAATAAAAGATAAAAATTATATCAAAATAGCCGCTAAATCCGACCTTACAAACAATAAAGACGAAAGCTCCGTTTGTATTTCTTTAAAAACAGGCGATAACTTGGATATTTTAAAAGAAAAAATAAAAGCTTCAGTTATCAATCAAAACCTTACGGAGGTTGAATTTATTACCAATAAAAGACAACAAAAATGCTTGGAAGAAACAAAAAATGCGCTTATAAACGCTTTAATCGGCGCTCAAAACAGACAAATTCAAGACCTTATCTCCATTGATGTTAAATCCGCTCTGATGTTTATAAGCGAGGTCTCGGGCGAAGTTGTTACGGATGAAATTTTGAATAATATTTTTGATAACTTCTGCATCGGGAAATAACCTATATTGATACCCTGTCGGGGGATTAAAAAAATCAAATTATATTTAAAATTTAAAATATAAATTGATATAAAAACGGGTGCAAAAATGGATTTTTCTTCAATTTTGTTCAGTAAAAACAATGAAATTTTAAAAGAAGCTTTTACTCATATCTCAAAATATTCTTCGGGTGAGATTATTATAACTGACGAAAAATTTAACATATTATTCCAGAATTCAAGATATATTTTTAAAGACAACAAATTTAACATATTAAATTTAACACCTGAATTTATAAATCAAAATCTAAAAATAAACTTTGAAAATTTTAAGAATTCAGAGAAAAACCACTTATTTTTGAAACTAATATTTAATGATAAGAAAAATATTATAAATATTCCGATAGAGGTACATATATGTAAAATAAGGAATAAAAGGAATACCGTAAAAGGGTATTCAATAATAATACAGGATATAACACAAGAAATAAAAAACAGAATACAAAAAGAAACTTTTATAGATATAATTACGCACGATTTAAAAAATCCGATAAGAGCGAACATTCAAGTTTTGGAACTGATAATAAATAACAAATTCGGTGAAATAGAAGAAAATGTAAGAACAATACTCGATGAACTGTTAAATTCGTGTAAGTTTATAAACTATATGGCGGATAATCTGCTGATAAGATATAAAAATGAATTTAATACATACGAATTGCAAAAAGAGAAATATTCAATAGTAAATTTGGTAAAAGAGAAATGCAACAAGTTAAACAACATTCTTGAAAGAAAGCATCAAACAACCGAACTGATTGTCAGAGGAGAAATAAAAGATATAAATATTGATATAGAGGAAATAGGCAAAGTAATTAACAATCTGATAATAAATGCATCAGAACAGAGTACCGAATATTCAAAAATAATAATAGAGATAGAGAATAAGAAAGATAATATAAACGTATCAATTACCGATTTCGGATATCCGAAAAAGCAGGAGCATTTAAACGAAATATTTGAAGAATATATAACTTGTTCCAACAAATTCAGGAAAATAGGATTTAGCTTAGAGTTATATAACTGCAGAAGAATAATAGAAGCACATAACGGAAATATAAAAGCGCAAGACAGTAATAATAAAGGAACACAGATAACTTTTTCACTGCCCGTATGTTGATTAAAAAATTAATTAAAAATAAATTTTTGCTGAATTTATAAAAAACACCATTAAACTAAAAATAGGTTTAGAAATAAACACTAAGAAAAGAGGTGTTCTAAAATGATAGATTTTAACAGATTAACGGATTATACAAAGGAAGTGATATATAGTGCGCAGCAATTAATGTTCAGATACAATAACTCACAATTAGAGCCTGTACATATAATGCTGGCGATAGCGGAAGATACTGAAGGAATTGCAAAAGATTTTTGTGAAGAATTAAAAATCAATAACGATAACTTCAGACATCAGCTTGTGAACGAAATATCAACCCTTCCGCAAATACAATCAACAAATCCAAATCAGCAGTTATATTTATCACAAATGACGAATAAAATGTTTGATTTGGCTCAAGAGAGTGCAGACAGCCTGAAAGATTCCTTTATAAGCATAGAGCATATTTTAATAGGAATGACAGATTTAACCGGCTCAAAAATTCAACAAATTTTAAACAATAATAAAATAAACAAAAACACAATTTTAAACGTAATGAAGAAAGTAAGAGGCAACAGAAAAGTGGATTGTAAGAATGCGGAAGAACAATATAAAGCGCTTGAAAAATATTCGACAGACCTGACAGCTATGGCACGTAAAGGGAAATTAGACCCCGTTATCGGAAGAGATGATGAGATAAGACGTGTTATTCAGGTTCTAAACCGTAAAACGAAAAATAACCCCGTATTGATAGGCGAACCGGGTGTAGGTAAAACAGCAATAATAGAAGGTTTAGCCCAAAGAATAATAAGGGGCGACGTTCCTGAAAATTTAAAAGATACAAAGCTTGTTTCTTTAGATTTAGGTGCATTGATAGCCGGAGCGAAGTTCAGAGGTGAATTTGAAGAACGTTTAAAGGCAGTATTAAAAGAAGTAGAAAATTCAAACGGCGAAATAATAATGTTTATTGATGAGCTGCATACGGTAGTAGGCGCTGGAGCAACGGAGGGTTCAACCGATGCCAGCAATTTATTAAAACCAATGCTGGCGAGAGGTACATTGAGGTGTATCGGCGCAACTACAATAAACGAATACAGGAAATATATAGAAAAAGACCCCGCCTTAGAACGTCGTTTTCAGCCCGTTATGGTTGATGAACCTTCTATAGAAGATACTATAAGTATTTTAAGAGGTTTAAAACAAAGGTATGAAGTACATCACGGAGTAAGGATTAAAGATTCCGCGCTTGTTGCAGCGGCTAAATTATCAGATAGGTATATAACAGACAGATTTCTGCCTGATAAGGCTATTGATTTAGTAGATGAAGCGGCATCCTCGCTCAGGATTGAAATAGATTCCATGCCCGAAGAGCTTGATATGCTTGTAAGACAAAAAATGCAGTTAGAAATAGAAAGAGAAGCTTTAAAACAGGAAGAAAATCCTGATAATACAGAGAAAATAGCCAATATTGAAAATATTTTAAAAGACTTAAACGAAAAAATTGACAAATTAAAAACTCAATGGGAAATGGAAAAACGCTCAATTCAAGGCGAAGCTTCAATAAAAGAAGAAATAGAAAAAGTCAAAATTCAAATAGAAGAAGCTGAGCGGAATATGGATTTACAGAAGGCCGCAGAACTAAAATACGGCAAACTTATCGGGCTTGAAAAACAATTGAAAGAAGCAGGTGAAAACACTAAAGACCATAAAAATACACTTTTAAAAGAAGAAATAGATGAAGATGATATAGCTGAAATAGTAAGCAAATGGACGGGAATTGCGGTAAATAAACTGCTTGAAAGCGAGATGCAAAAACTTGTTAATATGGAGGAATTTTTGCATAAACGTGTAGTAGGGCAGGATGAAGCAGTTGAAGTTGTATCTGATGCAATCAGGCGTGCGCGCTCAGGCTTAAAAGATCCAAACAGACCCATCGGAACATTTATTTTCTTAGGTCCTACGGGTGTGGGGAAAACCGAGCTTGCTAAAGCCTTAGCGGAATTTATGTTCAATGACGAAGATGCTCTTATAAGAATTGATATGTCAGAATACATGGAAAAACATACGGTTGCAAGGTTGATAGGCGCGCCTCCCGGATACGTAGGCTACGATGAAGGCGGCCAATTAACGGAGCAGGTAAGGAGAAAACCTTATTCCGTTGTACTTTTTGATGAAATTGAAAAAGCACATCCGGATGTATTTAACATTATGCTTCAAATCTTTGATGACGGCAGACTGACAGACTCCAAAGGCAGAACCGTTGACTTTAAAAATACTTTAATTATATTAACAAGTAATATAGGTAGTGAGATAATTTTAAAGAATACTCTTGAATCTATGCTGTCTGAGAAACAAGCGGAACAGACAAAAGAAGAAGTTATGGCTTTAATGCAAGAACGTTTCAAACCTGAATTTTTAAACAGAATAGATGAAATCGTATTTTTTAAAGCATTAACTATGATGCAGTTAGCTAAAATTGTTGATATACAAGCGGAACATTTAAAACAATTGCTGACCGAACAAGATATAACAATAGAAATAACAGATGATGCAAAAGAATATTTGGCACAAAAAGGATATAATCCCATCTACGGTGCAAGACCGCTAAAAAGAACGATAAGGCAGCTTGTCGAAAATCCTCTGTCAAAGAAATTGTTAAAACAAGAGATTACTCCTCACTCAAAAGTAACAATAGATGTCGATAACGATGAATTAACTTTCAAATCAACAGAAATATAAAAACATACACACATTATTATAAACCCCGAAGATTAAGTTTCTTCGGGATTTTTTTCTTCTTTATTTTTAATACCGAGCCAGCCTTTTATTTTATTGCCGATAGAATCGAGATTATCTAACAATAATTCGTTTTTTTCTTTTTCGTTTTCATCGGAAGAAAATTCAAAAACATCATTTTCCTCATCATCTTTTTTCTTTTTGCGATTTTGTTGAAAATATCCTAAATTACCTGCGCCGCCATCATTTGTATGATGTGACTTTTGAATGGATGGAATATTTTCGGGACCGTTAATGCCAAATGACATAATTTGTACCTCTTTTTAGAAAGTGAACATATAACTTATCTATCTATATTATATACTACTTTTGTAGAAATTAAAATCATGCATTTGTAGCATTGTTAAAAAATGTAAAATTTTTTAACCGAAGAAGATAACCGGTTCAAATAATAAAAGGAGCGCGATATTACAGAGCTTTTCGGGAAAAGATTTAAACATTTTTCGTCCGGCACGGAACTTTTATTTTCTGACCATACAATGACACAATAGTGACTATTCATCATAAATTATTAAATATTAAAGCGATAATGTTATAATTTACAGTAATGACGAATATAAATCCATTTCAATATACAAACAGTTTTATAAAAGGATACAACGCTGCAAGGGCTGCGAATACTCAAAATAGTGCAATTTTTCAACAAAATGAAAATACTGTATTAAATCAGCCGAGTCAAACAATTCTGCCAAAAACGATGCAGCAGCTGAGTCAAACAACCGCAGAACTTGCTGCACTTGACAGCCGGCAGACAATTGACATGTTAAAACAGCTTTTGAATATGCCTAAGAACTTTGAAGAACTTCTCACTCAATTAACAAGCAGTAAAGAAGGAATAAATCAGAGTCTCGGACTCTTGCTTTTAGCTGCAAATTCCGATTTAAGCGCTTTATCTGTTTTATTAAAAAACAGTTCAAAAGAAGCTATGACAAACCTTTACAAAATGCTTGCCCAATTAAATCAAATCGGAATGAGCCTGCAAGACGAGTTAATATCTGAAATTACCAAATATATATCATTTGTTGCGGCATCATCAAATAGTGACGTTCAAACCCTTAAAGCGGTAATATTAATGTATTTGCCGTGGCTGCCTTTAACTGATCCAAACTCTTTCAGACTTGAAATAGGCAATAAAAACGGTAGTGATAACAATTTTAGTGATGATTATATATCGGTATTAATATCAACGGAGAATTACGGTAATATACAAGCAGACATATACAAAACAGAAAAAGACGGAATAAAAATACTGATGATAACATCCGAAACATTCCCTCAATCAATTTTAAAAGAATTAATGAAAGAGGAGAGTAAAAAATACAGCATAAACATAAATATGGAAATGGCCGTAAAAAAGTCATTTAACAAAGAACAATCAGGTAAAGCCGAGTTACAATTATCAATGAACACAAGTCCCGGCGTTAATCCGTTTTTATTATTAATATCAAATACGTTAATAAAAAATGTACATTCAATAGATAACAAAGAAAAATTACGGCATCAGAGAGAAGAGAAGATAACAAATGGCAAAAATAAAAACTAAATGGGTGTGTCAAAATTGCGGGTATGAATCCGCAAAATATATAGGCAGATGTCCGGATTGCGGAAGCTGGGGAAGTTTGACGGAAGAAACCGATATAAAATCAAATAAACAAAATACAAACACAATAAAAGATGATACAGGTGTATGTTTAATAAAAGAAATAGAAATAAACGAAAGTATAAGAGAAACAACAGGGTTTGAAGAGTTAGACAGAGTGTTGGGCGGAGGACTTGTTCAAGGTTCATTAATACTCCTTGCGGGCGACCCGGGTATAGGCAAATCCACTTTAATATTACAGACAGCGGGAAATCTGTGCAATAAAGGGAAAAAACTTTTATATGTCTGCGCGGAAGAATCGGGCTCGCAAGTAAAATTGCGTGCAAAACGTTTGAATGTTAATTCCGATAATCTTTATGTATATTCTCAAACAAATCTTGAAGCAGTGATAAATCAAACAGATACACTTAAACCCGAAATTTTAGTAATAGATTCCATACAATCAATATACACATCAAATATAACAAGCTCATCGGGAAGTGTTTCGCAAATAAGAGAATGTACAAACGCCTTAATGGATATAGCAAAGAATAAAAATATTACGGTTATTGTCATAGGACATGTAACAAAAGAGGGGAATATAGCAGGTCCAAAGGTTTTAGAGCATATGGTCGATACCGTTATATATTTTGAAGGAGACAAATATAAATCACAAAGACTGTTAAGGTCAATAAAAAACCGTTTCGGCTCAACAAATGAAATAGGCGTATTCAATATGGCCGAAAACGGATTGGAGGAAGTCACAAATCCGAGTGAACTGTTTATGCGGGAGAAGAAAGATAATATAGCGCCCGGAAGTGTAATAATAGCAACAAGTGAAGGAACAAGAGCATTACTTGTGGAAGTGCAGGCTTTAGTCGGAACAACATCGTATCCTTCACCCAGAAGGGTATCAACCGGAGTGGAATTTAACAGACTTTTACAGATAATTGCGGTACTTGAAAAAAGAATAGGTCTAAACTTATCCAAACACGATGTATATGTAAATGTTACGGGCGGAATAGAGATAGATGAACCCGCAGCGGATTTAGGTATAGCACTGGCTATCGCAACTTGTTATCGTGATGTGGTTGTTGACAGCGATTGTGTAATTATAGGAGAAATCAGCTTGTCAGGCGAGATAAGAAATGTTTCTAACCTCGAAAAACGAATCTATGAGGCTCAAAAACTCGGATTTAAAAAAGCTATAATCCCTAAATTAAGCAAAAAATTTACAAATGAATTTAATATAGAAATAATACAAGTTCCCCGCCTGATGGATGCAATAACTGCCTGCGTTTCCAAAAAACAAAATTAAATATATAATTTTTTTTCCAATAACTCGTACTCTTCGCTTAATTCATAAATTAAATCGACAAGAACAGAGCCTAAAAACTTTTTATCTTTTTGCTCATCATCTACATTTTCAAGATATTCCGAATTAAAAACCGAATTAGCCAATGCCTTAATTTTACCGATTTTAATACCGAGTGCTATTACCGTTTCATTTATATCGGAAACCGTATTTTTTTCTTTGTCCGTCATATTTTTCATTAAACAAGTTTAGTAATTTGTAGACTAATTGTACAATAATAATTTGATAAAAGTCAAATAATAATATAAAATTAGATAATTGTCGATTATTTTTCTTTAAATTAAAAATATAATTAACATATGAATTATAAAGAATTAAAGATTTTAGTCGGCTTAAAAATAAAAGAGAACAGACTAAATAAGAACTATACTCAAGAAAAATTATGTGAAATATTGAATATAGATATAACCGGTTATAGTAAGATAGAGAACGGGAAAAGTTTTCCGTCCTTTGAAAATTTATGTAACATAATGCGTGTTCTTGAGATAAATCCGAATGAATTTTTTGATTTTCTGAAAATAACAAAATCATCAGAAATAAATAAAGAGATATCAAAAATAAAACTTATGGAAGATTTAAATAAGCTGGACAACGAGACAATAGCAATAGTTCAATCGTTAATAAAGAAACTGATATAAGCAATAAAGCCGCAGAATATATATAGAAAAAATTAACGAGAGAGATTATTTTTTATAATCGCACCATTTTTCGTAAGAAGACAAGAAAACAATCGTATAATTTTTTACTCCGCGTTCAATTCGAAAGATTTTATCCCAGAAGAAAAACAACGGATAATAAACAAAGAACGGAAGTTTTGTAAACCTGTCAATAAGGAACAGAGTTCTGTTACGCACAAATTCTTTATCTTCATCTTTAATTTCAAGAATATTTTTAAAATCGTATTTCATCATATCAAAAAATCTTTTTTTATAAGGCAGGTGAATTTTCATAAACCACCAATAAAGTGTTATAACTTTATAATCCCAATAAAAGTATTTCATTTCATCAAAAAGCCCGATTTTTTTAAGATTGTCACCAATCAAATTAAAGATTTTAAGATAATCAAAAAAAGTTTTATTTCTGGAATTAGTGACGGCATTTTTACGATTACAGCGGTAAAATATCAGGTCTTCACGCAGAATAGAGATTTTATCTGCTTTAAATAAAGCATCATAAACAAAAACATTATCCTCAAAGTAAATTTCACCTGGAAATTTAACATTTTTGTTAATAAGGAAATCGCGTTTATACATTTTATCCCAAGGGACGGAAGTTTGCCAGAAAACAGTATATTTGATATCACGCCAGTTAAAAGTTTTATCGTCAAACTCGGTCGGAATTTGTTTTAATTTTGCATAAACGTGGTTTTTATCAATTTTACCCGTCAAATCATCAAACTGATTCCAAGTGCAAATAGTAATATCGGCATCGGTTTCGGTTATTTTTTTATACAATTTTTCAATTGCAAAAGGTTCCATATAATCATCGCCGTCAATGAAGAAGATATATTGACCTCGTGCCATTTGGACGGCAAAATTACGGGCAAGACCTTGTTTAAGATTTTTTGTATTTTTATATACGACAAATCTGTCATCAGATTTTGCGTATTCATTTACAATTTTAAGTGTATTATCGGTAGATTTATTGTCAACGATAATAATTTCAATATCTTTAAATGTTTGATTAACAACGCTGTCGAGAGTTTTTCTCAAGTATTTTTCAACATTATAGACAGGTATAATAACGGAAACTTTTGCACTCATAATTTACCTCAAAAATATTATACCTTAAAATATTTATGATAGAATTTTTTTATAAAAGAGGTAGATATGCACGAAATATTAATAAAGATGAATGAATTTTTTCAAGCAATGGGAGTGGAAGGCTTAGCATTAAATTCATTTATAGAGAGTTTTTTCTTAGTACCGCCGCCTGATTTTTTGTTAATAGCGATGGATTTAGCAGCACCTGCAAAAGCATTATATTATGCATTAATATGCACGATAGCATCCGCATTTGGCGGTATAATAGGATACGGCATAGGCTATTTTGGAGGAAGACCCGCTTTTAATTGGTTTTTCAGGAAAGGCGGAAAAGAAAAATTTGAAGCTGTAGAGAATTTATATAAAAAATACGGAACATTGGCAGTATTCTTTTCGGCATTTACACCTATTCCTTATAAAGTATTTACTATTGCCAGCGGGATTTTGAGTATGAATTTTTTTAAATTTATGTTTGCGAGTTTTTTCGGAAGAGGATTGAGATTTTTTATCGTAAGTATTGTTTTAATGCTGTTCGGTGAAGCCGTTAAAGAATATATAGAGCTGGTAATTATTGCCGTAACCGTCATTATAATTTTATTTTTCATAATTCTGTATAAAAAAAGGAAATCATTAATAAAGCAATAATGAACCATTATTTTTAAAAATCGTTATATAATGTATAATATTTTAAGAGATAAAAAATAATGAAGAAAATATATATAATACTGATTGCGTTGTTTATATCAATGTGCAGGGCGCAAGCAATAGAGGAAATAACTCAAGGTACAACATTAACAGTAAATGATTGTATAGAACTTGCAATAAAAAACAGTCCCGAAGTACAAATATACAAGGAATATATTGAACTTTACAAAGCCAGATTAGGTCAAAGCAAAGCAAGCTATTTTCCGTCAATAGGAGCTTCGGGAGGTTATGATTTTAACAATACTGAAACAAGGTACAGAACAACAAATAATAAAAATTTTTCCGCATCGGTTTATTTAAATCAACTGATATACAGTTTCGGGAAAGTATTTTCACAAGTAAAAATGCAGAAATTTTATAAGATTGCAGCCGAATATGATTATAAAAATTCAATTTTAAATACGACAAACAGAGTAAAATCGGCATATTACGGAGTATTGGCGGCAAAAGCGAATTTAGATATTCAAAAAGCAAACGTAGCGGTTAACGAAAGACAATATAATCGTTCAAAAGCATTTTTTGAAGAGGGTTTAGTTTCCAAAATAGACTTGGTAAACCAGGAAGTGTATTTAAGTGATGCTAAAATAAGTCTCGTAAATGCCGAAAATCTTTATCAAAATTCCATAGTACAGTTAAATAATGCGATGTATATAATAAATGCACCAGATTATCAAATAGAAAATACCGAAACATTTAACTTTAAGAATAATTATGCGGAAATAAATTTAATAAACATAGCAAATACAACAACAAAAGATGATGGCACAATTGAGCCCAAAGAAGCCGTTTTAACTATGCAGGTTGAAAAAACCAATATATTGGAGAATTATAAATTTAAAAAATATCCTTACACTCTGGAAGAATCAATAGAGCGAGCATATAAAAACCGTCCGGATTTACTTTCTATGGAAGCGACAAAAGATGCGGTAAATGAAGCATTAAAATACACGAAAAAAGAATACTTTCCTAATTTAACGGGACAAGTGGGATATAACTGGGCGAATAATACAATTTATTCCACAAACGGGTTTAATATAGGAGCATACCTATCTACAAGCAATTTAAACTTAATGGAAACAAAAATGCGGATAAAAGAGAGTAAATCCCAATTAGAAATAGCCAAAAAGAATGTAGAATCAGTAAAACAAAATGTTTATTTTGATGTTCAAAGTGCATATATAAACATGATACAGCTGGAAAAAAATATACCTTTAATGCAGACAAGAGTAAAACAAACATTAGAGAACTATGAATTGGCGGATGCCAGATATGAAGTCGGATTAGGTAACTTTATTGAACTTCAGGATGCAAAAGAGAATTATAATAATGCTCAAAGAGATTATGTACAAAATATTTATAATTACAATGTGGCATTAACGAATTTACAGACCGCTATGGGAGAAACTTAATGAAAAAAATCATAATAGCAGTATTAATAATATTAGTAATAATGGTACCCGTATTAATAATGAAAAAGGGAGATAAGGTCAAATATTTGACGGCACCCGTAAAACTAAGAACAATAACGCAAATAGTGGAGGCAACGGGAACTATTGAGCCTGTTAATACCGTTGATATAGGTTCACAGGTATCGGGATTAATAAGCGATATTTATGTTGACTATAATTCCGAAGTAGAAAAAGGACAATTACTGGCGCAGATAGATACTTCATTATTTGAAGCTCAGCTTCAGCAGGCAACCGCAAACATAAATAATGCAAAGGCAACTTTGGCCAAAAATCAGGCGGTTTTAGATTATGATACAAAGACATACAAAAGATATAAAAATCTTTATAACAGAAACTTAGTTTCAAAAAATGATTTGGACTCGGCAGAATCAGCTTATAAATCGGATTTGGCACAAGTTGCAGCCGCAAAAGCTTCAATTATGCAAGCACAGGCAAATTATGCAACGGCATCCGCCAATATGCGCTACACAAAAATTATTTCTCCCGTAAAAGGAATAGTTATTTCAAAAGAAGTAGAAGTCGGCCAAACCGTTGCCGCAAGCTTCCAAACACCTACATTATTTCAAGTTGCGGAAGACCTAACTAAAATGCGTATTGAAACAAGTGTCTCGGAAGCCGACATCGGTAAAGTTAAAGAGGGTCAAGAAGTTGAATATACCCTTGACGGTTACCCCGACAGCACTTTCTACGGTAAAGTTATTCAAGTAAGATTTTCTCCCACAACCGAATCTAATGTCGTAACATATACGGTTATTATTGAAGTGGAAAATAATGAGGGTAAGTTAATGCCCGGCATGACGGCAAATGTATCAATAATAACGGATAAAAAAGAAAATGTATTAACCGTTCCGAATACCGCTCTAAAGTTTACAACGGCAGATAACAAGCAAAAATATGACCATAAAGGAATATGGATAGAGAAAAAAGGCAAACCCTTCAGAATAAATATTGAAACGGGTATAAGTAATGACTCCTATACCGAAATTATTTCAAATGAGATAAAAGAAGGCGACAAGGTTTATATCGGTAAAACAATGAACGGTAAAAAAGAACAAATGAGGATTCCGAGACTTTAATATGAGCTTGATTGAAGTAAAACATGCGATAAAAACATATCAAACAGGCGATGAAAGTTTTAACGCGCTTGATGATGTTTCTTTGAGCATTGAAGAAGGCGAGTTTGTTGCAATAATGGGAACATCGGGCAGCGGAAAATCAACCTGCATGAATATGCTCGGAACTTTAGATAAGCCCAATTCAGGCAGTTATCATTTGGACGGGGTGGATGTTTTATCGCTATCACCCGATGAATTATCCGATATCAGAAACGTTAAACTGGGATTTGTTTTTCAAGGGTTTAACTTAATCCCGAGAACATCGGCACTTGATAACGTTGAACTTCCCATGATATATAAAGGAATTCCCGAAGAAGAACGCCATGAAAGGGCAAGAAGAGCATTAAAAATAGTCGGTTTGGAAAAAAGAGAAGACCACATGCCAAACCAGATGTCGGGCGGTCAGCAGCAAAGGGTAGCTATTGCAAGAGCCATAGTAAATGATGCACCTTTAATTCTTGCGGATGAGCCTACAGGTAACTTAGATACCAAAACAAGTATTGAGGTTATGGAGTTCTTTGTTAACTTAAATAATCAAACAGGTAAAACAATAGTGCTTGTAACCCATGAACCTGATATAGCGGAATACTGCAAAAGAGTAGTTCGCTTTAAAGACGGCAAAATAGTATCGGATATGCCGAAAACCGAGTGGCAAAAAACAAGGACAGCGCAAACATAATGATAGATTATAAATCAACAATGAAAATGGCAATAAATTCACTAAAGGTGAATAAACTTCGTTCTGCCTTAACCAGTTTAGGTATAATTATCGGCGTAAGCGCTGTTATTATAATGCTTGCAATAGGTACCGGCGCAAGTAAAAAAGTACAGGAAAATATGGAATCTATGGGTTCTAATATGCTTACAATCCGTTCAAGCTCGGCAAGAACAGGCGGAGTAAGCATGGGAATAGGAACAAGACCCACACTGACATTAAAAGATGCAATTGCAATTCAAAAGAATGTTGCAAATGTGGATGCCGTTGCACCGGCTTCAAGTGAAGGTAAACAGCTGATGTACGGTAACCAAAACTGGCAGACAACAGTATATGGTACAACTCCGCCTTATTTATATATAAAAAACTACGAAATAGAAACGGGTAGAGGCTTTACTTTTGAAGATGTAAAAAACAGCGCCAAAGTAGCTGTTATTGGTTCAACTGTTGCAACGGAATTATTTGGTGATGTTTCTCCAATCAATAAAGTTATAAGAGTCGGCAACGTTCCATTTAAAGTATTGGGAACGCTTAAAGCAAAAGGTTCTCAAGGTCCTTTTGATCAGGATGATTTAATCTTTATACCGATAACTACCGCACAGAAAAAACTGTTTGGAGTATCTTTTCCCGGAACCGTTAAAATGATTATAGTAAAAGGTCTGGATGGTGATACCCTTAATGATGTTGAAAAAGATATAACAGAACTTCTGGCTATGCGCCATAACATAGGGAAAAATCAGGTTAACGATTTTGAAATAAGAAATTCTGCCGAATTTCAGGAAAAAATGAAATCAACGGTTAAAACTTTTGCAATACTTTTAGCTTCAATAGCTTCCGTATCTTTGCTTGTAGGCGGTATAGGAATTATGAACATAATGCTTGTATCCGTAACGGAAAGAACAAAAGAAATAGGTATAAGAATGGCAATAGGGGCAAGAGCATCTGATATCAGACAGCAATTTTTAATAGAATCCTTTATGCTCTCCATGATAGGCGGACTTATAGGAGTTGTAACAGGTATTTTAGGTGCTAAATCCGTTGAATTCTTTTCTGAAGGGATGAGTGTCTCTATTTCATTATTTTCAATCTTTTTATCACTCGGATTTTCGGGTTTGGTCGGAATAGCCTTCGGATATTATCCCGCATATAAAGCTTCACTCCTTAACCCTATTGATGCACTCAGATATGAATAAATTACTATTAATAATAAATAAAATATAATACTGCCAATAAACAAATATTTTTTATTTATAGATGCCTTTTTCGGAATAAGAAATATACTGATAAATAAACCGGGAAATGATAGTAATAAAAAATGTAACATTATTATAGAAATATACAAACAATTAATATCAGTAAATTCTTTAATTAAATAATAATATAAAGCATTACTAATAATTAAAACAAGTAAAGCAGTAAATATACGAATAAAATTATTTATAATTTTCTTGAATAATAGAAATAAAATTACAACAACAGGCAATAAAGCAGCAATAATAACAGCATAAGTCATTAAAGAATAAATTATCGATTGAAAAGCGGAATAAAAATTTAATTTTTCAAAAATCAAAAATAAAGGATAATCAACTATAAACCATAATATACAAAAACCTAAAAAATAAAAAAAATATTTAATCATAGATTTTAATTTATATTTTTTCCAAGATTTTTCCAATTCTTTTTTATAAATTTCATTACTGTCATTATCTATATTCATATAAAACCTTTTAAAAAGATTATAACATTTAAAAAAAAACAGTAAATAAAAACCTATTTTGATATAATTAAAATATGATATTAAAAGAATTTTCAAAGTATTTACAAGAAAATAAAGAAAGAAATTCCGTAATATTATTAAACGAATGGTTAACGGAAAGATTAAATAAACCTTCACTAAA
The DNA here is from genome assembly GCA_947630355.1 of Candidatus Gastranaerophilales bacterium. GTDB lineage: Bacteria > Cyanobacteriota > Vampirovibrionia > Gastranaerophilales > Gastranaerophilaceae > Avigastranaerophilus. Next base: position 16,568 of record CANRHJ010000006.1, read on the forward strand.
TAAAGCAGATAAAGTGATACAAACCGAATTATACTTTGCAAAAAATAATAATGATAAAACATTAATAATAGCAAAAAGTGAAACGGGCAGAACATTAATAAATGCACTTTATAATTTTGCATTGAGTTTTGAACAGTATAAACTCGCTAAGTTTTTACATGATAAAAAACCAAAAGATTTTAATAAATAGTGTAAAAAAATTCACGGGTTTAAAACTTTACTAAGAAAATTATTTGTCAAAAATAAAATAATCGCATCAGCAGTAAAATGAGCATAATACGTTATATTTAAAGAATTAACCTACATCGGATTTTATAACTATTATAAATTTACTCTAAAATATCTTCAGGATGAACTATTTTATATTTTTCCAATTCATTATCAAAAATAAATTTTTCATTTAATAAATTTGAAAATTTAAGTTTTTTTAATTCATTTTTACTGAAAACACCGCCGTTGCTGTAATATTTATCCAAAGCATCATCACTAAAACAGTAACCCAACTTAAGAGGAATATCAGTTTTGTAAATTCTAACATAATATGAATCTGTAAATTTGATATCTGAATGTACTTTACAAGGATTTGTTTTAAAATCCTCAAATCTTTCATTCCACAAATATAAAGAAGCAGAATTATTATTTGCATTATCATTAAATTGAGCAGGTAAGTACGGAACTTGATTTTTCAAATAATAAAATCTTAAAATTTTTTCCGAAACATATAGACGTTTTTTTACTTTTTGAAGAGTCCAATCCAAACCAATAACTCTAATTTTAGGAATTGAATAAATATTAAATATATATGAAGAAAAAATTAAAGCTATACAAACATAATTTAAAAATATATTTTTATTATATTCACTTTTAATTTTATTTTTAATTTCATTAATACAATAACTGAAAAATATTAAAAATGTATATAAAAACAAAAAGTAATAAATAAATAATAATTTAGTAGAAGATATCCAAAAATCATTATTATTATAAAAAGATTTACCTAATAAAGCTAAAGAAAGATAAACAATAATAGAGGAAATTTGTAATAAAAATGGAAAAATAATTTTGTTAATTTCATTTTTTTTATAAGAATACTTAAAAGAAAAAATTTCTAAAATAATAACAAGAATAATAAAAAATATAAATCCAAATTTTAATATATATAAATCTATAAATTTAGTCAAAAATTCACTAAAATAATGTAAATTATATTGAAAATCATTTAAACCTCTTACATTCAAAATAGTTTTATAACCGGGAGAAATATTATAGACAAACAAAATTATATAAAAAAATATAATGGGGATAAAAAATTCTTTTTTTAAATTAAATAAGGTAATATTTTTATTAAATATTTTATTAATTAAATTAGAAAAAATATTGTAAAATATAAGTAAAACAGAAAGCAAAACAGTAGTATACATATAAATTTCTAAATCAACAGCAATAACAGCTCCCGAAAAAATTACAAAAAGAAGTAAAAGAGGATTATTTTTAGAATAAACCGAAGTAATATTTTTATAAATAAACTGCCAAAAAATTATAAAAAATAATAAACAAAAAACATACCTTATAAAGAAGTGATTTATTAAAAATACTTCTGAACTAACATAATATATAAGCCAAAAGAAAACCGTAGCTATAAAAAAATAAATACATAAAAAATATTTTCTTGATTTAACGAAAGAATTTGAAATAACAGTATAAAGTAAGAAAACTGAAATAATAATTAAAGCTTTAATAATACTAAAACCTTGACTCATGAAATCGGAAGGATGAATACCCAATAAATTAGGTAATCCGAAATTTAAAAATCTGGTAATAAAAAAAACAAAATAACCGCCTGAGGGAATAAAAAGAAAACTTTTTTTATATAAAGAATCAAAAATTTTTTCATCAGGTTCATACATTCCCTGCCATACATCATCTCCAAAATAAATTACATATTTGCAAATATATAAAGATAAAAAAATGATTATAGCCGTAATAAATGATAAAAAACAATAGAAATATATATTATATTTTTTTTCCATGAAAAAATCCTTTTTCTGCACAAATTTATAATAGTATAAAAATATTTTAATAAAAGTTTTGAACAAAATAAAATAATTTAAAATTTATATAAAAAAATTAAGTAAAAATATCATAAAGATAAAAAACAATAACAGAGCATGGTTTCATGCTTTTTTTGTATAAAAAATTTACAATATTATAATTGTAATAATTGTATAAAACCTGTAGAAAACTTTTTTCAAATATGTATAAAATTTGAATTTATTATAAAAAAATTAAAAAAATAAATTTTTTTTAAACAGAATTTTAAATTAAAAAGAAATAATCTTCAATTTTTGAACAAGCAAGAATTACAATAGAATTAATAATTTAAGCAGGTTTTATACAAAAAATAAAAAACTTACTATTACTTTTAATTAATTAAAATAAAAAAAAGTAATAAATAAAAGAAACTTAAAAATACAACGTTTTTTTATTTTTCTTATATAATAAAAATAAGGAAAATAAGATAGAGGTAAAATATGCTTTTTACGATAGATAAAGAATCTTTGTTAAATAAATTAAAGATAGTGGAAAAAGTAACAGCGCAAAGAGGTAATGTGCAGCCTGTATTGGCGAATGTGTTATTTGAAGCGGAAGGAAGTACATTAAATTTAAGTGCAACCGATTTGGAAATATCCGTAAAAGCAAAGACTACGGCAGCAATAAAAAAAGAAGGTAAAATAACACTTCCGGCAAAGAAATTATTGGAAATTGCCGCAAAATTACCTGATAAACCGGTAGAATTTTCATTAAACGAAGATACAAATATAGTAAGTATAACTTGCGGAAACTCAAAATTTGAAATAATAGGAATTTCTGCACAGGAATTTCCTAAAATTGAAGAAGAAATGCAAGGTGAAACTGAAATAGAGATAGAATTGGAACCGCTGTTAAGATCAATAAAAAATACCGTATATGCGGCTGCAAATTATGAAAACAGAAATGTAATTTCCGGAGTATTTTGTTTAATAAAAGGAACAAAATTAGAGATGGCGGCTACAGACGGAAACAGACTTACAAGGGTAATAGAAACAATAAAAAATCAAGACGGAAAAAATGCCAAAATTGTAATACCTTCAAAGACATTAAATGAATTTTTAAGAATTTGTTCATTTATAGCGGAAGAAAATGTTATATTAAGTGTAGATAAATCAAGATTAACGTTAAAAACAAACAGTTTTTCAATAAATTCAAGATTAATAGAAGGAGAATATCCTCCTTATGAGCAGTTAATACCAAAAACTACGTCTAATGCTTCGGTAGTATCAAGGGATGAATTAATTACGGCACTTGACAGAGTTTCTACAATGGTAAATGACAGAAACAGTATAATTAAATTTGTATTTAATGAAGATAAGTTGGTATTAACAGCGGAAACACCGAATTCAGGCAGTTCTCAAGATATAATTGAATGTAAATATGACGGAAGCGAGTTAGCTATAGCATTTAATTATAAGTATGTATTGGATTCGATACGAACAATGGAAGCAAAAGAAGTAAGGATAGGTTTAAACGGGAGTTTATCAGCAACGGTGTTTAAGCCTGAAAGTGAAGAAAATTATATCTGTTTGATAATGCCGATACAGCTGAGATAAAGGTAAAATATGAAGGTTAGTGTAAGAGTACCTGCAACAACGGCAAATATAGGACCGGGTTTTGATTGTTTAGGAATAGCTTTGCCTATATATAATGAAATAACAGTTGAAGAAACAGTAATGCCCGGAAGCGGGATAGAGATAAATATAATTGAAGAAAGCGATACGTATGATATATTATCAATTCCGAGAGATGAGAATAATATAGTATATAAAGCGATAGATTTGTTGTATAACTTTGTGGGTCAAAGTGTAAGTGATATAAAAATAACAATAAAAACGGATATTCCTGTAACAAGGGGACTGGGTTCAAGTGCATCGGTAATAGTAGGGGGATTAATAGCTGCAAATAAACTGCTGGGTAGTCCTGCTGATGATGCAGTTTTACTTTCTATAGCATCCGAAACGGAAGGACATCCTGATAACGTAACTCCTGCCATGTTTGGCGGATTTTGTTTATCGTCAATAGAAGAAGACGGAAGTGTTACCTATACAAAAAAAGAATGGCCCGAAGAATGGAAATTGAACTTAATAATACCTGATTATGAACTGGATACCGGAATATCAAGGTCTGTATTACCTGAAAAAGTAAGCCTGGAAGATGCAGCTTATAATATAAGAAAGTGTTCAATGCTGGTTGATGCGGTAAATAAAAAAGACAAAGAGTTATTAAAAAAAAGTTTGACAGATAAATTACATCAACCATACAGAGAAAGGTTAGTAAAGGGATTTAAAGAAATAAAGGACTTAATAAGAAATAAAGATGACATATTAGGATGTGTAATATCCGGTTCAGGTCCTGCAATATTAGTGATATCTGAAAAAGACGGATTTGAAAAAATACAAAATGAAATAAAAGAGTTATTTAATGAAATAAATGTTGAAACCGACATTAGGACTTTAAATGTAGAAAATACAGGCAGTGTAATATTATAAGGAGAGGAAAAATGAAAAAATCCATAAAAGATTTAGGAGATATTAAAGGAAAAAAAGCTCTTGTAAGGGTTGATATAAATGTTCCTTTGGATGAAAACAAAAATGTAACGGATGATACAAGAATTCAGGCTATTTTACCTACATTAAATTTTTTGAAAGAAAAAGGTGCAAAGATTATTTTAATGGCGCATTTAGGCAGACCGAAAGGTGAAAAAAATCCGGAATTTACGCTTTCTCCCGTTGCAAAATATATGACAAAACTTCTCGGTGAAGAAGTAATGTTTATACCGGATGTTGATATGGCAGAAGAGATGCTTAAAAATTTAAAAGACGGTCAAATAGCACTTTTAGAAAATATCAGATACTATAAAGAAGAAGAAGCAAAAGATGATGATATGACTTTTGCAAATAAATTAGCTAAACTTGGTGATTTTTATGTAAATGATGCGTTTGGTGCCGCTCACAGAAATCATACTTCAACGGCAAAGTTAGCTAAAGTTTTAAAACCTGCCGTTTCAGGATTATTAATGGAAAAGGAAATCAGATGCCTTTCAGAAGCACTTGATAATCCGACTCGTCCTTTTACTGCAGTAGTAGGCGGCGCTAAGGTTTCATCTAAAATCGGAGTATTGGAAAATCTGCTTGATAAAGTTGATAATATGATAATCGGCGGGGGTATGGCTTATACATTTGTAAAAGCTAACGGCGGTAAAATAGGTAATTCCATTTGCGAAGATGACCAATTGGATGTTGCAAGAGCAATAGAAAAGAAAGCTCAGGAAAAAGGCGTTAAGCTTGTTATGGCAACAGATGTTTTAGTTACAAATGATTTTTCGGGCAACGGCGAAAATAAATTCGTTAAAATTAATGAAATTCCTGACGGATTTGAAGGTGTTGATGCAGGTTTAGAATCAAGAAAAGCATTTTCCGAAGTATTAAAATCATCAAAGACTATATTGATGAACGGACCTGTCGGAGCTTTTGAAAACCCGAAATTTGCTGAAGGTACAAAAGCAGTACTTCAAGCTATTGTTGAAGCTACAAAAAATGGTGCAACATCTGTTATTGGCGGCGGTGATAGCGTATCTGCAGCTAAAAAATTCTGTAAAGCAGAAGATTTTACCCATGTATCAACAGGCGGCGGTGCTTCATTAGAATTTATTGAAGGTAAAATCCTTCCGGGCGTTGCTGCACTTGATGACAAATAAAAATCAGAAAAATAAAAAAGCCTCCTTAAATTTTAAGGAGGCTTTTTGTTGATATATGTTTTAATGTTACTATTAACTTATGGATAATTGTAAAAGCTTTAAACCATCAATAGATAATAATTCAACTGTTCTTATCTTAGGATCAATGCCCGGAGTTAAGTCATTGGAAGAACAACAGTATTACGCACATCCGCAAAACAGATTTTGGAAAGTGATGAGTGTTATTTGTGATACACCAAAACTGTATGAATATGATTATGATTTAAAATTAAAAACGCTGTTGAAAAATAATATCGCACTATGGGATACAATAAAATCCTGTAAACGTCAGGGAAGTTTGGATTCGGATATTAAGAATGAAACTCCGAATGATATTATAGGATTATTAAATAAATATCCTAATATTAAAACGATTTGTTTGAATGGAAATAAGTCATATTCAGCTTTTATAAAGTATTTTTCGGATTTACCGAAAAAATATAATTGCCGAAAAATGCCGTCAACAAGTCCTGCTAATGCAAAATATAGCTTAGATGTTTTGGTAAAAAAGTGGTCTGAAATTATATTAAACAGACAAATATTTTAAATTGTAAATCTTAATAATATTTTAATTACGTCAGCTTAAAACTTCGAATAATGAAAATCTGAATTTCAGTAGAGGCTCGCGAACTCGCTTCGCTCAAACAGCGCTCGCCTTGATGTTTCTTCAATTCGATTTTCTGTTATTCTTCGTTA
>CANRHJ010000007.1 GCA_947630355.1 Candidatus Gastranaerophilales bacterium
CCTATTCCGCTTCCAAAGCAAGTGCAGACTTACTCGTCAGAGCATACTATGAAACTTATAAACTGCCCGTATTAATCACAAGATGTTCAAACAATTACGGACCTTATCAATATCCGGAAAAATTAATTCCGTTTTTCATATCAAAATTATTGAATAACGAAAAAGTACCGGTATATGGTGACGGATTGAATGTGAGAGATTGGCTGTATGTATATGACCACTGCAAAGCCATTGATATGGTACTGCATCACGGAAAGGCAGGTGAAGTATACAATATAGGCGGACATAATGAAAAAACAAATATAGAGATTACAAAACTGATATTGAATGCTATGGGGAAAGACGATTCATCAATAGAGTATGTAAAAGACAGATTAGGACACGACAGAAGATACGCAATAAGCAACGACAAAATTCAAAACGAACTGGGCTGGAGTCCTTCCGTAACATTTGAACAAGGTATCAAGCTCACTATTGACTGGTATTTGAATAATCAAGATTGGATAAAATCCATTGAAGAAAAGAAATCGGGAGTTTTGAAATGAAAATATTGGTAACCGGCGCAAAAGGCATGCTTGGGCAGGATTTATGTCCAATACTTGAAGATGAAGGTTTCGAGGTTATTGAGACTGATGTTGATACACTTGATATAACCGATATTGAGAATATTCAAAGCGTATTATCTGAAGAAAAACCCGATTATGTAATACACTGTGCCGCATACACAAACGTTGATAAAGCAGAAGAAGAACAAGATACCGCTTTTAAAATTAATGCTGAAGGCACTTCTAATGTAGCGAAAATTTGTAAGAGACTCGACATAATACCTGTATATATTTCAACAGATTACGTATTTGACGGCAAGAAACAAGGCAAATATATACCGGAAGATAAAACAAATCCCATTAACGTTTACGGACAAAGCAAATTAGACGGCGAAACAGCAATACAGACTTGCGGAAAGTATTATATAACAAGAACAAGCTGGTTATACGGTCATCACGGTAAAAACTTTATCGAAACAATGATAAAATTGAAAGACAAAGATTTAAAAGTAGTGGATGATCAAGTAGGTTGTCCAACCTGGACGGTTGACTTAGCCTTCGGAATAATAAATATAATAAAAGAGAAAAAGCCCTACGGCATATATCATGTATGCGGGAGCGGACATACAAGCTGGTACGGATTTGCAAAAAAAATATTTGAGTTATGCGGATATGAAGTCAATCTGAAACCTTGCAGCACTTCAGAATATCCTTGTCCGGCAAAAAGGCCCGCAAACAGTGTTATGGAAAATAACAATATATGCCAAAATTGGGAAACTGCACTTAAAGAATATTTGGAACTGAGGTGTGAATGAAAGGAATAGTATTAGCGGGCGGAGCGGGTACAAGATTATATCCTTCAACAATAGCCGTATCTAAACAGTTAATGCCCATATTTGATAAACCTATGATATATTACCCGATTTCAGTTTTAATGCTTGCCGGAATTAAAGAAATATTAATAATATCAACTCCGAAAGATTTACCCGATTTTAAAAAATTACTGGGCAGCGGGGAACAATTCGGAGTCAAATTCTCATATGTTGAGCAGCCCAGCCCCGACGGACTTGCACAAGCATTTATTTTAGGCGAATCATTTATTGGAAACGATAATACAGCGCTGATACTCGGAGATAATATTTTTTACGGACCGCAATTTTCAAGAACATTAAAAAATACCGTTAAAAGAACGGAAGAGCTTGGCGGTGCCACTTTATTTGCTTACCAGGTAAAAGATCCGCAAAGATTTGGTGTTGTTGAGTTTGATAATAATAAAAAGGCTATATCCATTGAAGAAAAGCCCGAGAACCCCAAATCTCAATATGCTGTTACGGGACTATACTTTTATGATAATAAGGTTATAGAATATGTTAAAGAGCAGAAACCTTCTCAAAGAGGAGAACTTGAGATAACCGATTTAAACAATAAATATCTGTCAACGGATAAAGTACACGTCGAAATATTAGGACGCGGTTTCGCATGGCTCGATACCGGCACACACGCTTCCTTGCTTCAGGCATCACAGTTCATTCATACTATAGAAGATAATCAGGGAATTAAAATTGCCTGTCTTGAAGAAGTTGCTTACAGAATGAAATATATAGCGAAAAAAGATTTAATTAAAATAGGTGCAAAATATCCCAATAACCCTTATTATCAGTATATTATGAACTTAAAAGATTAATCTTATATACAATATATTTTTTGTTATTTTCATATATTTTAAATTCGGAGGAATATATGAGAAACAAAAAGAAATCACTTTTAAACGAATTAAAAAAGAAATGTACCAAAAGGGTGCGTATATGTACAATCAAGTTTTGTGCAACGGGCTGTCTTGTTGAAGATTATGATGACGAGGATATTGTATGTTTAGATAACGTCGAAATACAGTTTAATGACGGCTGCTCAGACATTCAACACAGAGAAAGTATATGTATTTGTGACGACCATATAATTGCTTTTGAAGCAATTTCGGAATAAAAAATTACGGGAAATCCCGTAATTTTTCCGCATAAATTAACTCACAACTATTCTACAAAATCGCTCTTTATATCAGGTTGTTCATTAAAGTTAAATATAAAATGAGAATACCGTTCCATTCTGAGTTTGAACCAACCCAGCATGGTATCGGAGCCATATATTTTTATCGTACGCATACGATCAAAATTTTTATTGCTTCGGTTGTATGATTCATCAATGTATGTTTGGCATTTACAGTTCAATTCATCCACTAAATCATATAGTGTCTTTAACCACGCTGCCTGAACTTGTAAATCATTAACTTTGTATTCTAAAATCATAACTTTCCTGACTTTTTATTTGCAAAGAATTAATCTCGCATAACTACTATATATATGCCAGAATGATTAATTTTTTAAACATAATAATAAAGAAATGTTACAAAACATAATTCATTTTCAAGAATTTATAAAAGAATACGGTATTTTTCCGCCTGTAATAAAATATAGGTAATTACGGGTTTATTAAATCCTCGTATATCGTTCAAGGACTATAGAAATAAAGATTTTTGAAGTTTAAACAATTCCAGAGTATTTTCCATAAGCATGGCAATAGTCATTGGTCCAACACCGCCCGGCACCGGAGTAATATATGAACATTTAGGCGAAACATTTATGAAATCGACATCTCCTTTTAAGCCTGAAGATGTGCGATTTATGGCGACATCAACCAAAACGGTATTATCCCTGACAAAATCAGCTCTAATCAGATTTTCCACACCCGCCGCCGAAATTATTATATCCGAATTTAAACAATGCTCCTTTAAATTTTGCGTTTTACTGTGTGCTAACGTTACTGTTGCATTTTTCATCTGAAGCATTAATGATAACGGTTTGCCTACAATATTTGAACGGCCTATAACAGTAACATTTTTACCTTCCAAGTTGATATTATATTCCGTTAAAAGTCTTAAAATTCCTTTAGGTGTGCAAGGGTAAGCGTATGGCTTATATCCCAATGCGAGTCTTCCGAAATTGAAGGATGTAAAGCCGTCAACATCTTTAACAGGTTCTATGGCATCAAGAACTCTTTGTTTGTTAATATGCTCAGGCAACGGAAGCTGCACTAATATTGCATTTATGTTTTTATCTTCGTTAAGAATGAAAATATTTTCAAGAAGGTTATCCTCCGAAACATTATTTGGCAGGTTAATAACAAAAGACTCAAAACCAAGCTCCGATGCTTTCTTCTGCTTATTTTTGATATAAATTAAAGAAGCCGGATTTTCACCTGCTGATATTACCGCCAATTTAGGTTTATCACTATATTCAGCTGTGCTGATTTTAATGTCATCAGTTATTTTTAAAGCAAGTTCTTTACCGTTTAATATTATAGTCATTGATTTTCCTCTTTTTGCGGAATATTCAGCCTGTAATACAACTGTTCCAGCGCATTTTCAACAATTTCGGATTTCTTTGAAATACGATTGTTTTTTAAATTGTCATCTTTGGGAATTGTTCCCAATGTAGTTAAATCATATTTATTAAGTAAATCCAAAAGCGGTTCTATTTCCTGCTTGTTAACTTTATTCAAAATAACACCCAATTGTTCTCCGGCAGCATATTTGGCACTGTATTCTTCAATCCTTTTTGCCAAATGTACGGAAGCTTCATTCGGTCTTGCTATTACCAGTGTTACATTTATGGGAATATCAACCAGTTGATGCAAATATTTAAGGTCAAATTCGCAATCAAAAATAACAAAGTCGTATCTGGCAATTAATTTTACCAGAGCATCATTTAATTGCTGCGTTATGGGGCATCTGCAATCTTTTGAACCCACAAGCCAAGAAACAATAATTTCCGTATTGTCATCCAAAGGCACCAAAATATCTTCCAACGCCCATTCTATATATTCCTGTTTGGTCATGTGTTCGGGAATACCCGTTTTATATTCATGTTTCCCGCTTCGTATTCCGTATATGGTTTGTCTGATGTCCTTGCCAAAGCTGTGAGCCAATTCCGCCGTTAAATCGTTGTCAAAAAGTAAAACAGATTTATTCGGATGTTTCTTCTTTATAACTTGCCAAAGAGCCTTTACAATTGTTGTTTTTCCGCTTCCGCTTTTACCTGTAATTGCTATTGATACAGTCATTCAAAATCTCCATAAACGCTATATGATATTTTCGGATATTTTTTATTATATCAAACTAAATATTACATGCCTACCTTACATTTATAAATTTGTGCACTTGAGGTATCAAACGTACATTTTCATATTTATCCGAGAATTTATCGAATATTCGCATTAGGGAGTCTGAATTAAAGCAGATGTTATTTTTTTCGGTCTTTGGTTGGAGAACGAGTAAAATATTATAAGGTTTCAAAATATTTACAACAGTCGATATTTCTTCATCGGTAATATTGGAATCAAATACGGTTTTTACGAATATTTCTTTTTTATTTTTGATAACAATGTCAATAAATTTTTTATGCAGTTCAAATAAACTGCCGTTATCAGAAGCAGATTTTAATTTAAAATCCATAGAAATTATGTCAATATAATTTATAATTTTTTCCAGATTTTTATAAAGAGTACCGTTTGTTTCAAGATAAATCGGTTTATTTATATGCGGCAGGAAATCCGATAAAAAATCCGATTCCATAAGAGGTTCACCGCCGGTTAAACTGACCGAATGAATATTTTTACAACCGTTAACTATTGAAGCAAGAGTATTAATATCATACTCTTTAAGATTTGAGGAAAAATCCGTATCACAGTACGAACAGTGCAAATTACATTTAGAAAATCTTATAAACAGCTGATTAACACCAATATATGGCCCTTCACCCTGTACGGATTTAAAAATTTCATTAACAAATACTTTATTTGACATTTTTCATATCTTCTCTTATGTCGGCAGATGAAAGCCGTTTAAGCTTTTTATAAAGCTCTGTTTCTTCAGCCGAGAGGTTTTGAGGAAGTTTAATCATAACGGTAATAATCAAATCTCCTCTTTTTGTACCCGATTTATTAGAAATACCCTGAGAAGGGATTGTAAGTTTTTGTCCCGAAGAAATCATGGGCGGAACACTAACAGTCACGGAACCATCCACAACGGGGATTTCGACGGAAGTACCCAAAACCGCTTCAAAAGGAGTTATTGGCAGAGTGCACAATAAATTATATCCTTCAATCTCATAATACCCGTTTTTTTCAATGTTTATTATCAAATATAAATCACCGTCTTTTCCGCCGTATAAGCCTTTATCACCCTCCTTTTTTATTCTTACTTTAGAACCTTGTTTAACATCTTTAGGTATTTTAACGTTAATTTTTTTCTGTACGGATAAAACACCGGTGCCCGAGCACATTTTGCAGACAGAACCATTAATAAAAGTTCTGCCTTCACAATTAGGACAAGGTTGTGTATGAAGAATATTAATTTTTCGGTTGGTGCCATTTAAAGCTTCAAAGCAGGAAACGTTAACATCAATACTGATATCCTTACCGTTTACGGGCGGATGAGGGTTTGCACTGTTTTTATCTCGTTTAGCGTTTGTTTTAAATAAGCTGTCCAATGCATCATTAAAGGATTTTGAAAAAGATTCTTTTGTTTTTTTATTAAATTTTGATTCTTTGGCATACTTTTCATATTTGTTTTCAGATTTGTTTTTTTTTATATTTTTTTCAAATTTTTCTCTGTAAAATCCGTGAAGAATATCATATTTTTTTCTTTTTTCAGGATTAATTAATATTTCATAAGCTTCGGTAATCTCTTTAAATTTAGCGCCGTCCGAAGAGTTCCCCGTAACATCCGGATGATACAAACGCACCAGTTTTCTGTATGCAGCTTTAATATCATCCGAAGATGCATCAAAACTCAATTCCAGTATTTTATACAAATCTTTATTATAATAATTGGTCAAAATCTACACTCCTAAATTAATTTTACGGAATAAGAAAAAAAGTTCAAATTATTTTTTAAAATTAATATACTTTTTTTTAAAATAAAAACGTATTAAAATAAAAATGGTACATAAGATAGGGATAAACATGGAACTTGAAATAATAAGCAAAACAGATAAAGAAGTTGCGGAACTTATAGAAAAAGAATTAAGAAGGCAGCAAAATACAATAGAGTTAATAGCGAGTGAGAATTTTACGTCAAAAGCGGTAATGGCGGCATGCGGAAGCGTATTAACAAATAAATATGCGGAAGGTAAGCCGTATAAAAGGTTTTATAACGGATGTGAGAATGTGGACAAAATAGAGGAGCTTGCGCAGGAACGTGCAAAAAAATTATTTAACGCAGAGCATGCTAATGTTCAGCCTCATAGCGGAGCACAAGCGAACATGGCCGTATTTTTATATGCAGTAAAACCCGGAGATACGGTAATGGGCATGGATTTATCAAACGGCGGGCATTTATCGCACGGTTCACCCGTTAATTTTTCCGGATTGTACTTTAACATAGTTTCATACGGAATTAATTCGGAAGGTGAAATAGATTATGAAGAAGTAAGAAAATTGGCACAAGAGCATAAACCCAAATTAATAATATGCGGAGCAAGTAATTACTCAAAGATAATAGATTTCAAGAAATTTAAAGAGATAGCGGATGAAGTCGGAGCATATTTACTGGCGGATATAGCACATATAGCAGCGTTAGTTGCGGCGGGTGAGCATCCGAGTCCATTTCCTTATGCAGATTTTGTAACAACAACAACTCATAAGACATTAAGAGGGCCGCGAGGCGGAATAATAATGTGCAAGAAGGAGCATGCTCAAGGAATAGACAAAGCAGTATTTCCCGGTATACAAGGCGGGCCGCTTGAGCACATTATTGCAGGTAAGGCTGTAGCATTAAAAGAAGCATTATCTGAGGAGTTTAAGAATTATGCAAAACAAATCAGAAAAAACGCTAAAGCTTTAGCCGATTCATTAATGGCTGAAGGACTCGATATTGTAGGTAACGGCACTGAAAATCACTTAATGACTTTAGATTTGAGAAAACTGAACAAAACCGGAAAAGATATTGCGAATATATTGGAATTGGTAGGAATAACCGCAAACAAAAATACGGTTCCGAATGATCCGCAAAGCCCCTTTGTAACAAGCGGAGTAAGATTAGGCTCTCCCGCCGTTACAACAAGAGGTTTTAAAGAAGAAGATATGATTGAAACGGGAAGAATAATAGCAGAAGCCGTGAAACTTGAAGGTAGTGAAAACGAAGCTAAAATAAAAGAATTGCGCACACGTACATTAAAATTATGTGAAAAATACCCGTTATATAAGGATTAAATATGACATTCGTTCAATTATCTGAAGCAAACATAATAGGAACAATAATAGCGTTTATTTTAGGATTGTTTTTAATTCCGCTTGTAATAACATTTTCCGAGAAGCAAGGATTAATGGATAAACCCAATGCAAGGAAAATACATTCGCACCCGATACCGAGATTAGGCGGAGTTGCAATATGGGTATGTTCGATTTTATCATTTTTATCATTAATAATATTGAGTTATTATCCGTATCACTCATTGTTATCCGGATTGCTGCTCGGCAGCTCGTTAATGTTTTTATTGGGTTTGGTTGATGATATATACGGATTAAATGCAAAATTTAAATTTACGATACAGTTGTCAATAGCAACAATAGTTTATTGTTTGGGAGTAAAAATAACTTCGATATATATACCGGGAGTCGGGCTTGAGGAGATACCTGATATATTATCATATTTATTAACAATAGGCTGGATAACAGGAGTAAGTAACGCAGTAAACTTTATAGACGGAGTTGACGGACTTGCAGGTTCCGTAATAACAATAAGTTCGGTTACATTAGGATTAATATCAATAGCATTAATACCTTCTGATACGGTAAGCAGCTTAATAGCATTTATATTAGCAGGCTCAATGCTCGGATTTCTGACATACAATTTTCATCCGGCCAGAATATTTATGGGAGATTCGGGAGCGCTGTTTGCGGGATTTTTATTATCGGTTTTATCAATAATGTATTCAATGAAATCAAATGATATAAAAATGTATGTACCGCTGTTAATATTGGCAGTACCCATAACGGATATAACATTTTCATCATTAAGACGAATATTAAAGGGGACTTCACCGTTTGTAGCGGATGCGGAACACATACACCATAAATTATTAAATTTAGGGTTATCACAAAATAAAGCGGTATTAGTATTGGTAGTTTTTTCAATAATAACAGGATGGCTTGGAACATACATCGCGGCATCGGACACGACAAAATACTTTCTGTATGCCATAATAATATCAGCAGTGATGATAATATTAAATCGGCACGCAAAAATAGTAGAAAGTAATGAAGAAGAAAGAAATAAGGAATAAACCAAATGACGGTAAGGAAGATAGTTAAGTACGGCACACCGAGTTTAAGGGAAAAATCAAAAGAAGTTCATAAGATATCAAAAAAAATTCAAATACTGGTGGATGATTTATATGACACACTATATGCATTAAACGGAGTGGGGCTTGCAGCGCCTCAAATAGGCGAAAATCTGCGTGTTTTTGTGATTGATGTAGGAACTGATCCTAAAACAATGAATCCGATAACATTTATAAATCCTAAAATAATAAAAAAAGAAGGTGCCGTTAATTCTTATGAAGGATGTTTAAGTTTCCCCGATGCTTATACAAACGTAAGGAGATACAAGGACGTAAAAGTAAAAGCAACTGATATAAAAGGCAAACCCTTTATCTTGGAGGCAAAAGAAGGGAGCTTATTGGCAAGAGCCATACAGCATGAATTTGATCACCTTGACGGAATATTATTTATAGATCACTGCAGAAACAGATTTGAAGCGGACAAAATATTGGAAGAAAAAGGATTAAACCCGATAGATGCAGAATATTTATTGGATGAAAAAGAATTAGAAGAAGAAATTCAAAAAAATCCGCAGGAGCCGGAGGAGAAAAATATTGATTAAAATAGTATACATGGGTACTCCCGAAATTGCGGTAAAGAGCTTAGAAAAAATAATACAAGATAAAGAAATAGAGGTTCAATCTGTAATAACACAGCCGGACAGGCCCAAAGGACGCGGAAAAAAATTATCGGCTCCGCCCGTGAAAGATTGCGCAAAAGAACATAACATAAAATGTTTTCAGACGGAGAAAATAAGTAAAGATAAGGAATTATTGGAAGAATTAAAAAAATTAAATCCTGATTTTTTTATAACTTTTGCATTCGGACAAATATTATCTCAAGAGGTTTTAGATATACCGAAGATAGCAACGATTAATTTACACGCATCATTATTACCCAAATATCGCGGAGCAAATCCGATACAAAGATGTATATATAACGGTGATAGTAAGACGGGAATAACAACAATGATAACGGTATTATCTCTTGATGCCGGTGATATATGCGAAACAAGAGAGATAGATATTACCGAAAATATGACAGATATTGAACTAAAAAAAATAATAAGTGAAAAATCGCCGGAATTAATTTGTTCAACGATAAAAGGGATGTATGAAGGTAAAATAACACCGATAAAACAGAATAATGAAGAAGCGACAATTGCGAAAAAATTTGAGAAACAGGACGGATTAATAGACTGGTCATCGAGTGCGGAATTAATACATAATAAGGTGCGGTCGATGTTGGAATACCCTACGGCATTTACATATATCAACGGTAAGGCGGTAAAAATAACCGAAACCAAAATTTTATCGAAAGATATTGAAGCCCAAAGCGGAGTTATACTGGGAATAAGTAAAGACGGAATAGAAGTACAAACAGGTAAAGGAAAACTGTTAATAATAAAGGTAAAACCTGAAAGCAAGGGAGTGATGAATGCATACGACTTTGCGAACGGCTACAAGATAAAATCAGGGATGAAAATAGGTGAATAGAATGTATCAAAGAGGAATAAGAGGTGCAATTACAATAGATAATAACACCGCAGATTGTATAGAAGATGGTGTAACAGAGCTGATACAAGAGATAATTAAAATGAACGGAATTAAACCTGAAGATGTATCAAATATAATATTCACCATGACAAAGGATTTAAATTGCATATATCCGGCTCAAATACTAAGGGAAAAATTTATTGATTGGAAATATGTACCGATGATATGTGTCAGCGAACTGGAAATAGAAAATTCATTAAAAAAATGTTTAAGAGTGCTTATAAACGTTAACACGGAAAAAAAGCAGGAAGATATTAAACATGTATATTTAAAAGGTGCTGAAGTATTAAGAAAAGATTTAAAATAATATGAAGATATTAATAGCAGGTTCTGACTTAAATTCAATAATTACGGCTCTATATATAAAGCAGCAGGATGAAGATGCTGATATATATATGACAACGGATAATAATTCGTATTCAAATATATATACGGCAATAAATATAAAAGAGAATGACATCAATTCAATTGTAGATTTCGTGAAGTATAACGGTATAGAATTTACGATAGTATATTCCAAACTGGCAATAATAAACGGGATAGCAGATGAATTCAAGAAAGAAGAATTTCCTATATTATGTCCGTTATCGGACAGCGCGCGGATAACATATTTTAACAGCATATCAAAAAAAATATTATACAAATTAAAAATTCCGACTCCGAAATTTGGTATATTTGACAGAGAGAATTTAGCCATAGAATATATAAGGAATGCTCAATATCCCATTCTTGTACGAAACGATTTTAACATTATAGAGCGTGATATAAACGTGTATACCACTTTTAATAAAGGGAAACTTGGTATACAGAAGTTATTTGAAAATAACAATGAGAAAATAGTAATAGAGAAATACACGGAAGAAAACTCGTATTGCATGTATTTTATAACTGACGGATATAACGCGTATCCGTTATGTGCATGTCTGCATTATAGAAGTGAGAAATATGAAGTAACGGTATCGCCCGACTCAAAAATTACCGAAGGAATATGGAAGCAGGTATTACAAAATATAATATATCCTTTATTGGACGATATAGATAAATATACAAATAAATATGCGGGAATACTCGGGATAAAAGTAATAATCAAAGACAACAATATAATGGTATTAGATATATACAATAACTTTGAGAACTATGATCTGCAAGTATTTTTAACCTTATTGGAAGATGATTTAACGCAAATATATTATTCTGCGGCGACGGGAGATATAGCCGAAAAATATGAATATATACGTTTAAGTGACAGATATTCATATACAATAGCGGTAAAAAAGGAAGAAGTGAAGGATAAAGAATACGAAGAAGAAGGTATATCAATATCTGAGGATGTCAATAATTACATAATCACAACTACAGGTGCAACATTAAGCCGTGCAAAAGAGGTTATGAAAGATTTTTTGAGTATAGTATTAAACGAAGAATGCTATAAAGAAATAAATTTAAAAGAATTAACAAAGGAAATTATACATTGAGAGCCGAAAGAAAACATAAAAGACAATGCGCAGCCTGCCGTGAATACAGAGATAAAGAAGAATTAATAAGAATAACAAGGGACAGCGCAAGCGGAGAAATAAAAGTTAATCAGGAAGGTAAGTATCACGGCAGATCAGTGTATATATGCAAAAACAAGGAATGTGTTGACAAAATTATAAGAAATAAAAAGACAGAAGCATTATTAAGGCGTGAAATAACCGAAAAAATAAAAGAAGAAGTGTATACTGTACTAAAAAACTAAATTGTGATACAAATATAATATGAGTAGAAAAGAAACGGAACACAATAATGACTTTTGAAAATAAACGAGTATATGAACTTGCAAAAGAATACGGGATGTCTAATAAAGAATTCATCGAATATATAGATAAGAAACTTGATATAAAGGTAAAATCACATTCAAGTAATATAAGTCCTGCGCAAATAGACAAAATAAAAGCATTATTCAGCCAAAATAAAGAGAAAGATACAAATAAAAAGCCCAAAGCATTTATAATAAAAAAAGCTAAAACTATTGAAACCAAAGAAGAAAAAGAAGAAAAAAGCAAAGAAAAAGAAGAGCAAACAAAAAAGTCTGAATTAAAAGAAATAAAAGAAGTTCCGCAAGAAAAAATAAATGATAAAAAAGTAATAAAACCTGAAGAAAAAGAAACGAATAAGCCTGAAGAGAAGAAACAGCAAGAGAATGCGAGTTCAATAAGGTCGTTACTGGAGTATAACAACAGAAACATTCAGAAGAAACGGCAAGAAATGATGGCGTTTAACAGGCAAAAACAAGCCGAAAATGCGGATAAAAAGCGTGAAGACAAATTTGGTTCAAAACCCGTATTAAAAGCCGGCAGCGGAAGAAATGAACGTTTTGACAGAAATAAATATAATTCTGACAGAATAAGGCAGGAAAATAATAAAGAACAAAGAGACAGGACACAGGAAAGAACCGAACGTCCCGAAAGAGCTGCAATTGCAAAGAAACCTTTGCAGCATCACATAATACCTCAAGATATTTATGAAGGTAAATCATCACAAAACAACGGATATAAGAAAAAGGGTGTCAAAGAAAAGAAAAAACAATATAAGAATAAAGAAGAAGAGCAGGAATTAATAAGCTTAGAAAAAGCAATATCACAAAAGCACAAAAAGAAATCAAAAGAAACAAATGAAACATCGACGGTTACTCAGGTTGTAATAAATAAACCGATAACAGTGGGAGAGCTTGCGGAAAAAATACAGAAATCACCCGCCGAAATTGTTAAGTTTCTAATGATGGAAGGGATACTTACGACCGTAAACGAAGTAATATCGGAAGAAACACAAAAGAAGATATGTAAAAGTTTTGAATTAGAGGTATTGGAAGAAGATTTAAACGAATACATCGAAGAAGAATTAAAGAAAGAAGAAAAAGAAAAAGCGATAAAAGAAACGGATGCATCATTACTTGAGACACGTGCTCCCGTAATAAGTATAATGGGACACGTTGATCACGGAAAGACAACGTTATTGGATTCAATAAGAGCCTCAAAGCATAAGATAGTATCAACTGAAGTAGGCGGAATAACCCAATCAATAGGTGCGTATACAGTTTATTTAAATAATGATAAAAACAAGAAAATAGTATTTATAGATACACCCGGTCATGAAGCTTTTACCGAGATGCGTGCGAGAGGAGCAAAAGCAACGGATATAGCCATATTGGTGGTTGCTGCGGATGACGGTATAATGCCGCAAACAATAGAGGCAATAAACCATGCGCGAGCAGCTGAAGTACCGATAATAGTGGCAATAAATAAAATAGATAAAGAAGGTGCGGATCCTGATAAAATAATGCAGCAATTAACCGAATACGGTTTGGTACCGGAAGAATGGGGCGGAGATACAATATGTGTTAAAGTAAGTGCGCTTCAGGGTAAGGGTATAGATGAGCTGTTGGAATACATATTATTACTTGCCGAAGTGCAGAATTTAAAAGCTAATAAGAGCGCGTATGCAAGTGGAGTAGTAATAGAAGCGAAATTAGACAAAGGTAAAGGTCCGGTAGCAACAATATTAGTACAAAACGGTACATTACACACGGGAGATTGTTTTGTAGTCGGAAGCGTATGCGGTAAAGTAAGGGCATTATTATCCGATTCCGGAGAAAGGATAAAAGAGGCACCGCCGTCAACTCCGGTAGAGATATTGGGTTTAACGGAAGTACCTCAAGCCGGTGATACATTTGAAGCTGTAGAAAATGAAAAAATAATGCGTATAATATGTGAAGAGCGCAAGGAAAAAGAAAGAAGTCATAAGCTTGACAGTATGAAGCCCGCGCATATACGAAATGAGCAGGTAGGCAGCGGTGAGGAGAGCATAAAGCACTTAAATATAATCATCAAAGCGAATACACACGGTGCTGCCGAAGCTGTATCACAAGGTGTATCGCAATTAGAGTCAAAAGAGATAATAACAAAAATAGTTCATGTCGGAGTAGGCGATATATCAGAAGCGGATGTTATGCTGGCCGATGCAAGTAATGCAATAATACTTGGTTTTACCGTAAAAGAAGATATAAATGCTCAGCAGGCGGCAGAAAAGGCAGGAGTAACGATAAAAAAATATAATATTATTTATCAGGTACTTGAAGATTTGGAACAGACAATGCTGAATTTATTAAAGCCCGAAATAAAAGAAGTAGCATTAGGTGAAGCTGAAGTAAGGCAAGTATTTACTGTCGGAAAGATAACAAAGATTGCGGGATGTTATGTAACCGAAGGTAAAGTGGCAAGAAATAAGACTGCAATAGTATTAAGAAACGGGAAAGAGATATTTAAAGGCACAATTGATCAGCTGAAACGTTTCAAAGATGATGTAAAAGAAGTGGCACAAGGTTTTGAGTGCGGAATATCATTTGATAAATTTAATGATATTCAGGAAGGTGACATAATAAAAGTTACTACAACCGAAGAAATTGAAAGACAAGTTTTAGTATAATAAAGCGGGGTAAATATGTCTTTAAGGAACGAGCGTGTCAGAAAAACATTAATGAAAGAAATAGCGGATATAATTCAAAAAGAATTAAAAGATTCAAGAATACACGGTGTTGTCTCAATAACGGATATTGAAATATCCCATGATAATTCCTATGCAAAAGTATATTATTCCGTATATGCATCAGAGGAAGAGAAGAAAACAACAATAAAAGCCATAACGGAAAACACATCAAAAATAAGATATGAAATAGGGAAAAGAATTCGACTAAGATTAACTCCCGAATTAAGGTTTATACCTGATGATTCATTAGAACGCGGTGCTAACGTAACCGAAATAATAAATAAGATATCAAGAGGCGAAATATAAAATCAATGATTGGGTTTTTGAATATAAATAAACCCAAAGGGATAAGTTCGCATAAAGTGGTATCTATATTGCGAAAGATAACAGGTATAAAACAAATCGGGCATGCCGGGACGTTAGATCCTGTTGCAAGCGGAGTATTACCGATAGCAATAGGCGGTGCTTCAAGATTAATTGAATATATGGATGAGGATAAAGAGTATGAAGCGGGCATGTATTTGGGTAAGAAATCAAATACTTATGATACGGAAGGTATAATAGAAGAAGTAAGTACTAAAAAAGTCACTATAGAAGAGATAAAAGAAGTAATAAACAAACTGCAAGGTGAAGTACAACAAAGGCCGCCATTATATTCCGCAATACACTATAAAGGGAAAAGATTATACGAATTGGCTCGTGCGGGTGAAATCCCTTCTGATATCCCTTTAAGACCTATAACTATATATTCAAATGAAATAAAAGATTTTGATTATGATAAACAGATATTAAAATTAAGAATAAGCTGTTCTAAAGGTACCTATATAAGAACAATTGTAAATGATATAGGCGAATTTTTACAATGCGGAGCCGTAATGTATGAATTAATCAGGACAAAATCCTCCGGATTAAGAATAGAAAATTCAATCAATTTAACGGATGATACAACGGCACAAACAATACGGGATAATCTGATAAATCCCGCTGACTTATTGAATATAAATAAAACGGAAGTAACAGATGAAATAATACCGTTAATTAAAAACGGAAATAAAACCGAAAATATTTATAACATAAGAAATAAGGTATTGATAACAAACAGGAACAGAGTAATAGCTATATGCGAAGCGGATGAGAAATATATATATCCGAAGAAGGTATTGATATGAAAAAAATATTTATTTTATTGTTAATAATATTTACAAGTAATATAAAGAGCGCATGTGAAGATATAATATGTCCCGTACAAAATCCCGGCGGAAATTATCAGGAAAATATAATTAATAAAATAACCGGTATACATTTTTTAAGCAAGAGAATAACAGAACTTGCCATAGAAAAAGAATTGTCAGACGAGTTTCAGTCCAAAACTGATGCCAAGCTTGAAATATTCAACACAAAGCGCTTAAAAAACGGTGAATTTAAAAGTCTGAGCATAACCGGTGAAAAACTGAAATATAAAGCATTAAGTTTATCAAATTTTTATGCCCGAACACTATGCTCGTACAATAGGATAATATATAAAAACAAAAGGATATATTATCCGGAAGATATAAGCTTTAAATACACTGCGGAAATAACAAACGAAGATTTAAAAAATACAATTAAATCGGAAGAATTTCAAAAAGAATTGAAACGAAAGAAAATAAGAAGTAATAATATAAATTTATTTGAAATAAAAGAACCAGAAGCGCAGATAAAAGACAATATGATAGAGTTAAAAATCCCCTTACAAACGCTGTTCGGAAGAATAAGTTTAAATGTAAAATCCGAAATAGAGGCTGTAAATAATACAATAATATTAAAAAATATCTTTTTTAATACAAAAAGTAATATAATAAAAGAAAATGTGATAATGCCCGTAATAGAGTCAATTAATCCGATAGAATACAATATAGATTCAATAAACGGGAAGTATTGCAAGGCAGAAATAATAAGTGCCGAAATACGGGATAATAAGATAGAAATTCAAGGTATATTTAGGATAAATAAGAATATTGGCGGGGATAAATGAGCAATTTTTCAAAAATAGTAATAATAATCTTACTTTTATTAAGTTTTTTATTCATAAAAGAAAAATACGGAGAAAAAATAAGTCATTATACAAAAGCAATAAAGCCCCCCGTATCGCTTGAATTGCCCAAGTTAAGCAGCAACGAAGAAGGAGAGAGAGTAAAAGCACCAACGGAAGAAGGCAATAGCGGCAAGCAGGAAGAAACGAGCAAAGCAACCGCTGAAATATATTTTCTGGCTTTAAATAAAGAGTCTAACGGGATATATAAGCCTGTAACACGGGAAGTTCCGAGCGAGGAAGAAAAAATCGAATATGCTGTAAAGGAATTATTAAAAGGTCCCAATCCGATAGAAAAAACGATGGGTATATACAGTGAGATACCCTCAGGTACAAAGCTGCTTAATATAAAGAAAAAAGGGAATAAAATAATAATAGATTTAAGCAGCGCTTTTCAATATGGAGGAGGAACCGACAGTATTTATTCAAGAATGATGCAATTAATAAAGACCTCAATTAAAAACAGTAAGAATAAAAAAATATATTTATATATAGAAGGCAAACAGGTTAATTTTCTTGGCGGAGAAGGGATAATGATAACTCAGCCTTTAAATGAAAAATCATTAGAAATATAAAATATGAAAATATGTTAGGAAAAAATATTCTTCAGATGTAAAAATATAAGAAGAGAATAAAATACCGGGAGAATATATATGAAACTATTAGAAAAACCTGAAAACAGGGGAGTCTGTAATGCGAATTTAGAGTCTGACATAAAAAATATAAAAATAAATAAGCTTTCAGACGGCAGTTTAACAATAGAAATACGTATATCAAAAGAATTATTAAAATTTGCGCAAAACGAGCAGAAAACAACATCAATATTCATATCAAAGAATGATTTTAATTTGACAAAAAGAGAGAAAGAAGTACTGGAAAAATTAGCGGAATGCAAAAATAATTCACAAATAGCACGTGAATTATCGGTAAGTGTACATACAATCAAAGCACATACGACAAAAATTTTTCAAAAGTTATGTGTACAAGACAGGGTACAAGCAATTGTAAAAGCGTTAAATGAAAAACTTATAAACAGCTGATTACAAAAAACTGCTTATGTGGTAGAATTAAGTAAGCAGTGAAATTAAGGGAAAATATTTTGTTTGAGAAATTTACCGAAAAAGCAATTGAAGTAGTCAAGTTAGCGCAAATAAAGGCAATAGAATATAATCATGAAAAAATATATCCCGAACATTTAATGCTTGCGATGCTGGATGATACAAACAGCATAATCTATAAGACATTAACCATATACAAAATTGAGATAAATGCATTAAAGAATTCAATCAGAAATATATTAGAGAAAAGAGCGAAAATAAAACCTGCCGAATTTGTTGTGTTTAGTGAATCAAGCAGAGAAATTTTTGATAAGACATTAAATGTGGCAAGTACAATGGGCAGTGCATACGTAAAACCGGAACACATATTTTTAGCTATATGGGATAATCCCAAGCAGGAATTAACAAGTGCATTAAGAGAACAAGATATAGATGCGGAAAAATTAAAAATAATGTTTTATAATATTTTTTCTTCAAACAAGCAAAAGAAAATAAAGCATCCTGAAATAGTGGAAAAAAGAAGAAGAAATGACAGAAACGATAATTTAATATCAATATTGGAGAATTCCGCAAGTTCAAAGATATTTGACAGAGCAATAGCGAAACTGTCAACATCAAATTATGAAATATTGGGAACTGAACAAATAATGCAGTCAATATTGGAAGATAATGAATCAAATGCAGCAAAAGTGTTAAATGATTTTGGAATAACCGTAGAAAGTTTTACGGAGAAGTTAAACGAGATTTCATCAAGGAAAGCCGAATTCGGAGATAAGCAGATAATATTTACACCGAATGCATTAAATGCCTTAATGCAAGCATTAGATATAGTAAGAGAAGAGGGGAATGCATCAGTTTTACCTGAACATATAATTTTAGGTATATTAAAAGCAAAAAAAGGTATAGCATATAACATATTAAAAGAGCTGAACATAAACAGCGGCCTGCTTGAAGAGAAATTAATACAACCCATAGAGAAAGAGAAGAATGAAACGCTTTATATAATGCGTATAGCGAAACAAGAGGCGAGACGAATAGGTAATAATATAGTGGGAAGCGAGCTAATATTACTGGGAATAGTAATAGAAGCGAACAGTATAGCCGCAGAGGTATTAAGAGACTTAGGTGTAATCGTAAGAGATGCAAGAGATGTAATAGAGAAATTAACGGGGATAAGTGAAGAATACGGAAGCGGAGAAATAACCTTCAGCCAAAGAGCCAAACTAATACTGGAGGATGCTTGGAATATAGCAAAGAGCAAGAACAAAACAAAAACTACAGCAGATGATTTATTGCTTGCAATATGCAACCAGCCGGACTCAATAGCGATGAAAGCATTGACAATGTTAGGAGTAGACGTTCTTGAAATCAGACAAGGGATTAAAAACAGGCTTGGAGAATAAGCGGTATGAGCTTTTAGTACCTGCGAACAATAAAGCAATAGCGGAGAAAGCGATTGATGCCGGTGCAGATGCAATTTATATAGGTTATTCACGTTTTGGAGCAAGAATTCAAGCGGGAAATACGCTTGAAGATATTATAGATGTAATAGAATATGCTCACAGGTATAGAGTAAAAGTATATATTACAATAAATACGATATTAAAAGATGAAGAGCTTGAAAAAGCGGGAAAATTAATATGGAAATTATATAGAGTAAAAGCTGACGGAATAATAATACAGGATATGGGGATATTGGAGTTAAATTTACCGCCCATACCGATAATAGCGAGTACCCAATGTCATAATAATACTGTCGAAAAAATCAAATTTTTGGAAGATACTGGAATTAACAGGGTAATACTTCCGCGAGAAATAAGTATAGAAGAGATAAAAGAGATAAGAAAACAAACTCGAATAGAACTTGAATGTTTTATACATGGTGCATTGTGTGTAAGCTATAGCGGACAATGCTATTTAAGTTATGCGATAGGAGGAAGAAGTGCAAACAGAGGAGAATGTGCACAGCCTTGCAGGCGGAAATATACATTAAAAGATGCAAACGGAGAAACAATATTAAAAGATAAATACATATTAAGTTTAAAAGATTTAAATTTATCGGAGCATTTGGAAGAATTAATAAATGCGGGAATAACCTCATTTAAAATAGAAGGCAGATTAAAAAACGAGACATACGTGGTAAATACAACGGCATATTACAGGAGAAAGCTGGATGAAATACTAAAAAACAATAATTTAAGAAGGAGTTCGGAAGGAGAAAGCGAATTTGAATTTGAACCTGATTTAAATAAGACCTTTAATCGCGGATATACAACATATAACATACATACGCCCGGAAAGAACAGAGCAACATTAAACTATTCCAATTCTCTCGGGGAATATATCGGAGCGGTTAAAGAGGTAAAAAAAGATTATTTCTTGTTAAATACGAATATATTAAACAACGGTGACGGTATATGTTTCTTCAACGAAAATAATGAAATGACGGGAACAAACATAAACAGAACCGAAAATAATATAGTATATCCCGCAAATATCAAGGGTATTAAAGAAGGGGTAAAAATATACAGAAATTATAACAAAGAATTTGAAGAAAGCATTTTAAACGGGAAATCAATACGTAAACTTGATGTAAAAATAAAAATCAGAGAAGTAAATACAGGCTTTATGTTCATAATGTACGATGAAGAAAAGAATTATATATGTAAAATGGTATCAAATAAATACGAGCCGGCGAAAAACCCGGATAAAGCCAAACAAACATTAGAAATACAATTAAGTAAAACAGGGAATAGTGAATTTAGAGTAGTAAAAACGGATATAAAATTAAAACAAATACCGTTTATAAGAGTTTCCCAAATAAATGAGATAAGACGTGAATTAATAAACGGTTTACAGAAAATAAGGAAAAAGAACTATAAGCAATCAGAACGCGGCAATAAAATAGCAGCAGTAAAATATCCGTATTACGAATTGGATTATAAAGCCAATATACATAATAAAAAAGCTGAAGATTTTTATAAAAAAAGAGGCTGTATCATAAAAGAGAATTCACTTGAGAGCCAAAAATATATAATTAATAAGACATTAATGACAACAAAATACTGTATAAAAAAAGAATTAGGTCTGTGCAGCAGAGAGAATGTTGTAAAAAAATACAAGGAGCCATACATTTTAAAGGACGAATTCAACAAGGAATACCTTGTTGAATTCAATTGTAAGGATTGTATTATGGAGATTGTAGGAGTAAGTAATTAAGATCTTTTTAAAGATGAATAAGCCGGGTTATTCGCTATTAAAGAAGCAATTGTAGTCATTTGGTTACCGTCTTTTGTATAAAGTTTAGACAAATAATTTAATCTTTTAACAAGTTTTGAATCGGAAGTTTTTAAAGAGGGATTAACTTGAGTGAATGCAATCCAAGTTTTAACTTCAGTATTCCAAGCTCTTACTTCTTCTTCGTAAGTTTTAGTATTTTCATGGTGAACGCTTTCGTGAGCAATTAAACAAGCTATAGCTTCAATAGGAGCAGTTTTATAATTTGAACTGA
Organism: Candidatus Gastranaerophilales bacterium; assembly: GCA_947630355.1. Lineage (GTDB taxonomy): Bacteria > Cyanobacteriota > Vampirovibrionia > Gastranaerophilales > Gastranaerophilaceae > Avigastranaerophilus. The sequence goes on from CANRHJ010000007.1 coordinate 21,642, forward strand.
TTAAAATAACCAAACCGCCGTCTGCTGATTTTGCCGTAACAGCCTCACAAGTACCATACCCTAAAGCTTCAAGATTTCTGAACATAATTTTAATAGGTCTGTTTGTTGAATTATGTCCTTGAATAACGTCCAACACTTTTCTGTTATTCATAGCTTCTAACTTATATAAAGCTTCCGTTAAAATCGGTTGTTTTGTATTAGCTGTATAATCCGCAGCCAAAACTGAATTTGAAAAAATCATTAAAATTAATGCGCTAAAAAGCACAACTACTCTACTCATCATTTTCATAATCGGGAATCCTTTGAGAACAACTATCTTAATATCTGTGTTAGGTTTAATCACCTTACAAAATCATATATCGGAACATGGACAAAAAAACTTTAGTAAAAAATATAAAAAAACCGATTTTTTGTTACAATTCTTAAAAAACCTATCCTTAAACACAATAAAATCAAGGTTTTTAAAAGTTGGTTTTATTTGGGGGAGAATATAGTGTATAATTTTTGAAAGGAGATAAAATGTACGATATAGGGATAATAGGTGCAGGTCCTGCCGGATATACCGCTGCAATCAGAGCAGCACAAAGAGGATTAAAGGTAATATTATTTGAAAAAGACAAAATAGGCGGAACATGCTTAAATCGGGGCTGCATACCGACAAAAGCAATATTACGTTGTACTAAGATATACAACGAACTGAAAGACTGTGAAAAATACGGCATTAAGGCTGATAATATATCATTTGATTTCAGTAAAATTCAGGAAAGGCAAAAAAGCATATCCGAAAAGATAAGAAAATCCTTAACAGCATTAATAAAGAGTTATGGGATAGAGATAGCAGAGGAACAGGCTCAAGTAGAAAATGAACATAAAATAAAAACTGCAAACGGTGAATACGAAGTAAAATATATAATAATAGCAACCGGTTCCGAGCCCAATAGAATTAAGTTTAAAGGTAATTACAGCGAAGATTTCATATTAACATCAGATGATATATTAAATCTTCGGGAATTACCAAGCAGTATGTTAATAGTAGGTTCCGGAGCCATAGGTTTTGAATGGGCAAGAATTCTTTCTACATTTGGGGTTAAAGTTACAATAATTGAAATGATGGACAAAATAATACCCAATGCTGATTACGAAGTATCCGAAAGAGCTGTAAGGCTTCTTAAAAAGAGCAGAATTGACTTTTATACATCAACCGTAGCAGAAGAAATTCAGAATAGAACAATTA
>CANRHJ010000008.1 GCA_947630355.1 Candidatus Gastranaerophilales bacterium
ACTTATTATTGTTTATTACTCTATATTTTTCTCTTAAAATAGACCAAGGTGAATGTAGTTCTTCTACTTCATAGCCGTTGTATAACGCTATTTCGTCACAAATTTCAAGTAATAATCTGTCTTTATTACAATTAAAATTAACATCTGTATTACTGCTTAATAAATTTGGATTGATTTTATAAACAGTTTCTAATATTTCTTTTAAGGAAGGTTTGTAATTTATAATTGGTATGGAATTTATACCGGGAAGATTTTGTCCTATATGATATTCGTATATTTTTAATGCTTCTAAATATTCATTTTTATGAACTTGAAAATCTTTAAATTTAAAATGAGCTATTGTATTTCTTAAATTTAATAAATTTTCTCTTGACGATATTAACTTTTCATATTTTAAAGGAACATTATAATAAAATTTATTTATAATTTCATTTTTTCTGAATTGTTCACAATACAGGAATATAAAAATTAAGTCTGATAAATATAAGACATTATTTACTAAAGCAATAAATTTTTTTGAGTTTGAATTAAATTGAGGATTTTTTATAATTGAACTAATTTTATTAATATCCTTATTTTGATATCTTTCCAGTCTCTTTTTGTTTTTAAAAAAATTATTAAATTCATTAATAATATCTTCTTTATAATATGGCAATAAAGAATTAATAAGACCGTTTTTAATGTTTGTTTCGAGTCGCATAATTCTTATATAAAGTCTTGAAAATTGAAAATAATATTTATTAATATCATCCATTAAATAATTATAGCATTAAAAAAGTGCATGTTTCCATGCACTTGCTTGCTTTCGTACCAGAGGAGTTTGTCAAGCAAACCTACGCCTCTCCTAATAAGGTATAGGTACACTATCATTATAAACTATATTAATCATGGTTTCAATATTTTTTGGTTAACATGAAGATTTGTTAAATTTTTGTCAAGTATTTATTAAGATATATTTTAAATAATTTTACATTATCCTGCATTGCTTCGGGGGGGGTAAAGTGGTATAATTACTTTGTTTACAAGTTGAGGTTGTTTTATGCGTGGAGATAAAAAGAATATAGAGCAAAAAAATGTTAATAAACAAGATTGGTGGAGACATGTTTTGTTAAAACCCAATCCACTTGCTATCGTTATATGTTTTCTTGCTATTTTTTATATTTCAAGTTTAAATTTTGCTTTTGATCAAGATAATGCTTCAAATAAAGAAGGTTTTGTAAAAATAGGCAAATTATTACAACCCAGATTTCGACCTTCGGCTGTAGTATTAAATGATGGCAGAATTTTTATTGCCGGCGGCTTTGATGAAAATAATCATTCATTAAATACAACGGAAATATTTGATCCCAAAACAGGAAAATCTATATACGGACCTAATTTGGGGCTAAATTATTTTTATATCCCCTTATTTTTATACTTACTAAATAATGGTAATGTTTTAATCGCTTCTTCGAATTCAGATGATAACCAAAAAATCGAAATTTATAATCCTACTAAGAATATTATAGAAAATTCTTTTGATTTTAAAATGAAATTAATTTCTTTTAAGGGTTATTATAAAACATATGCTTTACCAATTAACAATAATGAAGTTCTAATCATCCCTGAAATGTATAGATTAAATAATAGTCTTTTATATAATATTAAAAAGAATAATATATCTAAAAAATATGGGAAGTTGTTTGATGATGATTTTAAGGAAAAGTTTTTTAAAGGAAAAATTTGTCCGGAACATTATGTTACAAAGATAAATAATTATTTTTATCTAATTAATCCAAGAGACAATATAATTAAAATAAGTGATGATTTTAATAATGTAGAATATAAAGAAATAAAAGATAAAAACAGTGGGTCTCATTTTGTAAGAGCTATTTTTCTGAAGAATAAAAATATAATTGTAATATTTGATCATAAATCTATATACTATTTTGATGTAAAAAATGAGACATATCAAAAAATAATAAATTTTGGTAATAATCATTATACAAACCCTTTTCGTAGCTTATTTGAAAAGAGGAATGGAAATATTTTATTTTTTGAATTTTGTCATCCTGGTCCATATGAATATATATATGAATTTGATATTGAAAAAAAAGAAATTATTCCCAAAAACTATCATACACCAACACGATTTTCAGCTATAATTCAATCGGACAAAGGGGATATTTATTCTATAGGTGGTGAAAAATGTGATTATATGAACCATCATTTATCAAATAAAGTATATTTATTAAAACAATAAGTAGCGTAATAAAAAAGTATGTTAGGTTTAAATTCAACATACAATTAAAAAAACCTCCTTATAACTTAAGGAGGTTTTTTGTTTAAACTTTTATATACTATTCTTTAGTATATTCAGCGTCAATTACGTCATCATCATTTTTGTTTGATGTAGTATTTTCGCTTTGAGCGCTTTCAGAGTTTGCCTGTGCGCCTTCTTGCTGAACTTGAGAGTATGCTGCTTGAGAAATTGCAAACATTGTTTGCTGTAGTTCTTCCGATAATTTTTTAATTTCATCGGATGATTTATTTTCTTTTAAAGCATCTTCCAGTGCTTTCTTTTGTTCATCAAGTTTTTTCTTATCGTTTTCAGCGATTTTGCCCTCAAAATCTTTTACAATTCTTTCTGCAGAGCTGATTAAACCGTTAGCATTGTTTCTGATTTCAGCTTCTTCTTTATGTTTTTTATCTTCTTCAGCATTAGCTTCAGCTTCTTTAACCATTCTGTCGATATCTTGTTCTGACAGATTTGAAGAGTTTGTAATTGTAATTTTTTGTTCTTTGTTAGTAGCTTTATCTTTAGCTGATACATTAACAATACCGTTTGCATCGATATCAAAAGTAACTTCGATTTGAGGAATACCTCTCATGGCGGGAGCTATACCTTCTAATCTGAACATACCTAAAGATTTATTATCTTTAGCCATTGGTCTTTCACCTTGAAGAACGTGGATATCAACAGCGGTTTGATTGTTTTCTGCCGTTGAAAATACCTGTGATTTAGAAACAGGAATTGTCGTGTTTCTCGGAACTAACGGGGTTAAAACACCGCCTAAAGTTTCAATACCTAAAGTTAAAGGAGTTACATCAAGTAAAACGATATCTTTAACTTCACCGGCGAGAACACCTGCTTGGATAGCAGCACCAACCGCAACAACTTCATCAGGGTTTACCGATTGGTTAGGATCTTTGCCTGTATATTCTTTTACCAAAGCTTGAACTGCAGGGATACGTGTTGAACCTCCGACTAATACAACTTCATTAATTTCACCTTTTGATAAACCTGCTTGTTGAAGAGCATCTGCTACAGGTTTTTTACATCTTTCAAGCAAATCGTGGCTTAATTCTTCAAATTTAGCTCTTGTTAAGCTCATATCCATGTGTTTTGGACCATTTGCATCAGCCGTTATAAAAGGTAAGTTGATTGTTGTTTCAACAACCGATGATAATTCACATTTAGCTTTTTCTGCAGCTTCTTTTAATCTTTGCATAGCTTGTTTATCATTTCTTAAATCAATACCTTCTTGTTTTTTAAATTCTTCAACAAGCCAATCCATAATTTTTTGGTCGAAATCATCACCGCCCAAGTGAGTATCACCTGATGTTGATAATACTTCGTGAACACCGTCTCCTATTTCAAGAACGGATACATCAAAAGTACCGCCGCCTAAGTCGAATACCAATACTTTCTCACTTTTTTCTTTTTCAAGACCGTAAGCTAAAGCAGCTGCCGTAGGTTCGTTTACGATACGAAGAACGTCTAAACCTGCAATTTTACCTGCGTCTTTTGTTGCTTGTCTTTGAGCGTCATTAAAATATGCAGGTACGGTAATAACTGCGGATGTTACTTTTTCACCCAAATAGTTTGATGCATCATCTGCCAGTTTTCTTAATATCATCGCTGATATTTCTTGAGGGGTATAGTCTTTTCCGTCAATGTTCTTTTTAAAATCTTCACCCATGTGGCGTTTTATTGAAATAACCGTCTTATCCGGGTTTAATATTGCTTGACGTTTTGCTAATTGTCCTACAAGTTTTTCACCTGTTTTTGAAAAACCAACGATAGAAGGTGTTGTTCTTGAACCTTCTGCATTTGCTATAACGGTTGGTTTTCCGCCTTCCATGACTGCTACAACTGAGTTAGTTGTACCTAAGTCAATACCGATTGTTTTTGCCATAATTTTTATCTCCGTTTCTTTATTATTTTTCCGACTATATTTTTTATAACATCCTTTTTCAACTTTCTTAAAAAAATAAACAAAAAATTAATATTTCGTTTTTTAAAATAGTTAATAAAACCTTCGTATGTGCTTGGATATATAGATAAAACTGAATAATAAAAACACGGTAAAATTTTTCAATTATAAATCAGGATACATTTCTTTAAGTTTTGGAATTATTACTTCCCATAATTTCCCGTTCGGATGAGAATAAATCTCAGGCTCAAAAAATCCCTGTTTTAAATCCGATAAATTATGTATTCCGATATTATTTGCTATATCAATTACTTTTTTCATTAAAAATATTATATAATATGTATCACTAATTGTTAATTTAGGTTTTATCTATGCTTAAAATTCATAATAATATTATTAGTTTATTTTTTTTATTTATTTCAATTATATTTGTTTTTATTACTCTGTCGTATTTTTTTAGCTTTTCATTTGTAACTAATGATGATTTATATTTTACTTGCAATTCGTTTAAGGATTTATTTATAAAACCTTATAATGCTCACTATATTTCGTCTTTCTTTTGTAAACTATTTGCGGTTTATTTACCGATGAAATTTAACATTCATCCACATTTCTTTAAAAGTTGTTATTTCAGTTATACGGAGTCGTTTTTTATTATTTCTTTTGCATTGATAATAACTAATTTGTTCTATCTTCACAAAAAAATAAACTTTTATTATTTTATTTATTTTTTGTTTTCTCTTACTTTAATTTTTTATTTTGTAAAAGAGCAGTTATTTTTATTATTATTTGTTTATGAAGGTTTCTTTAGAATGTTAATGCCTGTTTTTATATTTTTGCTTTTATTTTATTTCTTGTTGAAATCATTTAATAAAGATTATAATAAACTGTTAATATATCTTCTTGTTTTTTTATGCGGTATTTCAAATGAAATGATTTGTATAAGTGTATTTTTTGGACTATTGTTTTATTTAATTTCAAACAGAAAAGAAATAAATAATAAACTGTTTATAAATTACATATTGATTATAATTCTAAGTTTTATTATATTTTTAAAATCGGGAGGATTTATAAGACATTCTGATAATTCAATATTTAATATTAATTATTATATAAATTTAATACAATATATTCCCGAATTTGGCAAAGATTACTTTAAATATATAATTATTAATCATTTGTTTTTGCATTTATTACTGGTATTTCAAATATTTCTATTGATATTGGATAAACATTTTAATTCATTTAATAAAACAGAAACAATAAAATTGATTATTTGTTTTAATTCAGGCATGTTAATTTTCTTTTTCTTATTAATCGGATTAGGAAAAACTCATTATAATCATGGTCAATTTTGGCTTGTTCATTCAGATTTACACGTGATGTATAATATAATTCTCAGCTGTTTTAATATTGTCTTGTTTAATCTAATTAGAGAGTTGAAATCATTAAATGAAAAAATTACGGATGTTTTATTTTTAACTATAACAGTATTTTTTGTTTCCAATATTTATTGTATCTACAAGAATACATTAGAAGAATTTATAAAACCAATACTTAAAAATGCATATAAAACAGAAAAAATAATTGCATTAGCAAATTTAAGAAATAAGAATGCATATATAAACGATGACTCTTATAAAAAAATATGGGGATATTATTACAAACCTAACGAAAAAGAACATAATAAATTATATCAATTTTCTCCGTATATTATGTATATAAATCAATTTAGTTTTATAAGGAAAATTAATGTAAATTATGTGTTTACCGATGAAGAATCAGTGAATAAGGCATTTAAAGAAAATGGCGGTATTTTTACGGATGATGAATTAAATAATATAAATTTTAATAATTTGATGAATGAAAAGTTTATAATAAATAAAAATTAAAAAAATAATATATAATAATAAATATGAGTATAACGGAAAAACTAAGAAAAGAAGTAATAATATCGGTTCAGTCGATGCCTGACGAGCCTTTATATGATGAAGTAGCAATAACGGCGATGATGAAATCGGTAATAAAAGGTGGTGCAAAAGGGTTGAGATTGGCAGGGGCGCGCGATGTTGCCAATGCTAAAAAGTTGTTTGATGTACCTGTTATAGGTTTGACGAAGCCTGATAAACTGCCTGATAATTGGAAGGAAATTGTTTATATAACGCCGACTTTAAAAGAAGTTGATGAGCTTATAAAAGCAAATGCCGACATTATAGCGACGGATGCAACGCAAAGACCGAGACCAAAAGAAAGCTTAGAAGAAATTTTTAAATATATAAAAAATCATAACAAATTGGCTATGGCGGATATATCAACATTAGAAGAAGGAATAAAAGCAAGAGAAATAGGTTTTGACATAATTTCAACAACGCTTTCAGGGTATACTCAATATTCACCGTTAAAAAATGATGAACCTGATTTTGAATTGCTTAAAAATTTAACAAAAGAACTTGATTGCCCCATAATACTTGAAGGCAGGATATGGGAACCCTTTGAAGTCGATAAAGCATTTGAACTTGGTGCATACAGCGTTGTAATAGGCTCTGCCGTTACACGCCCGCAATTAATTACGAAGAGATTTTGCGAGAGGAAAAAATGAAAAAAATACTAACAATAGATGCCGGAGGAACAAAAATAACCTGCGCTGTAACAGATACAACAGGAAAGATAATAGGTGAAGTTGAAAAATATTCAACACCAAAGAATATAAATGATTTAATAGAGCTTTTCAAATCAATAATAAAGAAGTATGAAGATGAAACGGAATGTATATCTATAGCTACCGCAGGTGCCGTAAATACGGAAAATACAAAAGTGGAGTCATCTACTCCAAACATGCCCGAAGGATATAACAATCTTGATTTTTCGGGATTAAGTAAAAAGAGAGTTTTTGTAGAAAATGATGCGAATTGTGCAGCGTGGGCAGAATATAAATTAGGTGCGGCAAGAGGAGACGAGAATACAATAACCGTAACATTAGGAACGGGAATAGGCGGAGGTTTTATTGCCGGAGGGAGGTTATTGCGCGGTAAATCAGGCAGAGGCGGGGAAGTAGGCAGTATGAAAATAAAAGATAAAGGCAGAATTTGTACATGCCGCAGAAAGGATTGCTGGGAGAGCTATGCATCCGGAACCGGCTTAAAAATGACCGCAGAAGAAGTCGCATCTAATGATTTATGTTTTAAAACAAGTATTTTTAAAGATAAAAATCCGGCAGATATAACTACCTATGATATTATTGAAGGTATAAGCGTAAAAGATGAATATTCGTTAAAAGTTTTTAACATTTGGAAACAAGACTTAATTACGGGATTGATAAATATTGCAAACATTTTTGATCCTGAAAGTATAATAATATCGGGCGGAATGGGAAAATTTACGGATGCTTGTGAAATACAAGAGTCAGTTAATAAAGAGATAGTTGTATCTCCGGTAAAGATAAAACAGGCAGAAGCCGGAAATTATTCGGGAATGCTTGGGGCTGCTTTATTGGCTTGTGAAAAATTTAGACTCTAAATTAATTTTAATATATAATAGTTATGTTAATAAGAGGTAAATATGAGATTAATATTAAAAATATTTTGTTTGGTTTTATTTTTGTTATGTTTGGTTTTTCCGTTTGCGTACAGGCACAGCAGTCTTGATAAAAAAGAACTAAGAGTCAGTCATATACTGGTAAATACTTTGGCTGAAGCAGAGAAAATAAAAAAACAACTGGATGAAGGCAAATCATTTGAAGATATGGCTGAAAAATATTCAAAATGTGTTTCAAAGCAGCAAAAAGGGAATTTGGGAAATATTGTAAGGAAGAAAACCGTAAAAGACTTTGAAAATGCAGCATTTAATATGGAGTTAAAAAAAGTATCTGAACCCGTAAAGACGGAGTTCGGCTGGCATTTAATAAAAATATATGATATTAAATATTATTCTGATAAAGACAGTTTTTTAGAAAGATATTTCGGATAGTATTTGAAAGATTTTGTTTTTTTATTATAATTTAATTAGTTAAAATAAAAGGAAAAGTTATGACAAGAAATCAACTCCCTGAAGGCGTAGGAAAGAAAATAGTAGAAGCATTAAAAAGACAAGCGGAAGCAGATATAGCACCTATGGAGGAAGAATCGGTATCCGTAGCGAATGAGCTTCCTTTGACTGAACTTGAAGATCTCCCGGATTTAGATTTAGGTAATTCCAATATCAATAATTCGGAAAGTCAGGAAATTTTTGAAGAGGAAGACGTATTGCAGGAAAAACTTCAAACATTAAATAATACTTCTTCCCTGAACGATAATCCGATAATAAATGAACCTGTGTTAAAAGTGAAAGAAGATGTAAACCCTGAAATATCGACAATAAATAAAAACGAAGGCGGTGCATATTTCCAAAATCTTCCGTTAAACCAAGATAAAAAAGAAGGAATTTCTTTGAAAGATGAAAGCTACATAAAAATGCCTTCAAATGTTGCAACGTTAAGAAAGCTGATTTTAGGCTTGCCGTCAGGTGTTTCAAAACAAACCGGCGCTCAAATTATCAAACAAACTTTTGATGCTATGGGTATTCCCATGAATAACGTATTAAAAGAAGCTCAGGTATTTCAAGAGGAGCTTAACGGTTCAACAAGAGAATATATGATAAAAATTCAGGAATACAAAACGCAGATTATGCAATTGGAAAAGTCTGTTTCTGATTATCAGCAGAGTATTTCTCAGGTTAATGATTTAATCAGTTTATTCTTAGCTGCAGAAAGATAATATTATATTTTATTATTGACACCGTAGCCAAATAAAGCAAAATCATATTTAACGGGATCATTCGGGTCAAAAGTTTTTAAAATATCAGTAAGTTCGATAACGCTTTCATAAGCGTTATCGTTCCTTTTTAGCAGTCCTAATTTTCTGCTTATTTTGGCGACATGAACATCAAGCGGAATTAACAGTTCCGATTTCGGTATAAAATTCCATATTCCTACATCAACAGAGCTTTTTCTGATAAACCATCTCATCATCATGTTCATTCTTTTTAATGCACTTTTTTTAGAGGGGTTAGGCAAAAGGTGATAAAATCCTCTTGTAACTTTTTGTTCATTAACTTTTGAATAAAAGTAATCAACAACCCCTTGAAACATCTGCCATATATCTTGTTTCTGAGAGTAAGAGTATTTAAAAAGACTCTCAAGAGTTTCATTTTCATTATATAAAATATTTAAAATCCTTAAAATTTCAATGAAATCACAGTCTTTGGAAAATCTGTAATCACAATTTGTAATATTATTTTTTTCTGTATCAAAAGATTTAACAAAATTATAAGGTTCATTATTCATTAAGGAAAAAATATGTTTAAGTTTTGAAATGAATACCTCTCGTTTTCCGTAAGCGAACATGGAAGCAATAAAACCCGCAAGTTCAATGTCTGTTTTTTCCTTAAATCCGTGAACAAATTGAACCGGGTCATTTTTAATAAAATCAACAGTTTCATATTCCGCCGCGTATTTATCCAGTTGTGTTTTAATCATGTCTTAATCTTTCAAAGTAGTTTTTTAATAATTTGGAACATTCATCTTCCATAATTCCGCCTTTAACTTCAATATTATAATCCATAATTTTCCGCATATCGGACTTTGAACAAAAGGCTCCGTTTAATAAATCGTATGCGCCAAAATATATTTTTGAAATTCTGGCCTGTAGTATTGCGCTTGCACACATCGGACAAGGTTCAAGTGTCACATACATTTCGCAATCATTTAATCTCCAGTTGTGTAATTTTTTACAAGCACCTTCAATAGCCAGCATTTCGGCATGATGCAGAGTATTTTGATTTTTTTCACGTTTGTTAACAGCCTTTGAGATAATCTTATCATTTTGTACAATGATTGCACCTATGGGAATATCTTTACCGGATTTTTTAGCGATATCCAAAGCAATTTGCATATATTCAAGCTTCATAGTCCTCCTCTTTGAAAACGGGCAAAACAATCTTAACGGTGAATATATTATCAGTCGAAGATTTTAAATGAACACTTCCGTTCATTGCTTCAATTAAACCTTTAACGATATAAAGCCCCAAGCCCGTGCCGCGTGTTGTTCTTGTTGTTTTATCATCCAATCTTATAAATTTTTCAAATAATTTGTATAATGTTTGTTTATCTATATAATCCGCCTGATTTGAAATTTTAATTATTGCTTTACCTTTTTCACACTTTGCATTTATTACTATCGGAGTTGAAGGATATGCGTATTTATTAGCATTCCCAAGTATATTAATTATAACTTGTTCTAATCTGTCATTATCTGCTAAAATATCGGGGAAATCGCCGGTAATATTATTTTCTATTTCACGTTCTTCAATATTCTTAACCGAATATATTGAATTTTCTATTACATTTATAAGACTAACCCGTTCAAAATTAATATTTAATTTTGAACCTTCAATATCGGGAATAACAAGTAAGTCATCAATCATGCGTGACAAGCGCTCCGATTGCTGCTTTATAATTAATAAGGATTTATGTTTGGTTTCTTCATCAATTTCAATATCTGTTCTCAAAAGACGTGAAGTGTAACCTCTTATACTTGTAAGCGGAGTCCTTAATTCATGGCTTACCGTATCTACAAGGTTTGAACGGAAGCTGTCCAATTGCTTTAATTCTTTATTCTTTTCTTTTAATTTTTTATAGGAAGCATTAATTTCATTAATCATGCTGTTAAATTCTTCCGCAAGAAATAAAATTTCACGCGGAGTAAAGACATTTGTTAAAGGGGTAATCCGCTTTTTATAATTTCCTCTTGAAACTGCAATTATGCCTTTAAATAATTGACGTATATTGAAATAGAGATAATAACTGTATAATAAAGTCAAAAATAGCGTTACCGCAGCCGCAACTAAGAATGCCGCAAGTATTTTTAATCTGGCTTTATTTATTGTTGAATTTGTCAGTTCTTTAGTTGTGTTTACTATAATTATTAAACCCGTATCATCCATTTTAAGATAAACTCTGGGTTGATTTTTTATTGTCTCAAAACGTGTAACGATGTTATTTACAAGATTTACGGGTAATTGTTTTATGCTTTTTTGAAAATCTTCTTCGTTATAATTGTGCGAGAATATCAGCTTTCCTGATTTATCTACAATATAAACTCTTCTGTTTTTTTCATCCTGAATATTGGAAAATATATTATTTTTAATAAATTTGGTATTAATTTCGGCTTTGATATATTTATCATCGTGAATTTTTTCCGTAATCCAAAGTTGTTCGGTGTCAGTATTATAGGTTATTCTTTTATTTACATCAAAGTCTTTGTTCTCCGACGGTCGTATTAACTCAAAATCCTTGTAAATGTCGCTGTTAATTGCCAAATCTTTTAAAAAGAGATTTTGTTGTGATTGGGAAGGCAAGTGGTTTATTGATATTATAACCTCTTTAAGTCTTTGACTGTCGGAATTTAAAATAGATTGAATATTATTTTCAATAATTTTAGCAATTATTTGAGCGCTATATCCGAGTTCACGTCTCAATGAATGCTGGCTGACATTGTTTATAATAAACCAGGAAATAATTGACGGAACTAACACTCCGATTAAAGATATAATAATAATTTGTTCAACGATTTTAAGTCTTTTAAATTTCATAAAAAACCTCTATAAATCAGAACTGTCACCGCAAGGAGTAAGCTTATATCCTACATTTGTAACCGTGTGAAGATATTCCGGAATTTTGGGATTGTGTTCAATTTTTTGTCTTAAACCGCCCACGTGAACTCTCAGCATTCTTACATCATCATCGGAATTATAACCCCAAACTTCATTTAATAAAACAGCAAGTGAAACGGCATTATTAAAATGCTGCATAAGACAATAAAGAATTTCAAATTCGGTGGGAGTTAATTTTATTTTTTTATTTTTTATCTGAGTTTCAAGTGAATCCGGAAAAAGTTCTATATCACCGATTTTAAGAATTTCACGACTTAAATTATTATTCGTTGATTTATCAATGGAACTTCTTCTCACAAGAGCTCTTACTCTTAATAAAACTTCCTGTATATCAAAAGGTTTTACGATATAATCATCGGCACCTGAGTTAAAACCTTCCGTTTTATCGGTTATGGTGCCTTTGGCGGTCAGCATCAATATTGGTAAATCGGGTTTTGATAAGCGTATATTTTTACATACGTCAAAACCGTTCATCTTTGGCATCATCACATCAAGCAGTATTAAATCATAGTTATTGGTAAGTGCTTTTTGTAAAGCTTCTTCTCCGTCTTTTGCCGTATCTACACTATATCCGCTGTGTGACAGGTCAAATTCCAATAATTCTCTTATTTCATTATCATCGTCTGCTACTAAAAGTTTTTGCACTCTTTTAACCCCTTTTTAATATATTTATTATTGCATATTCTGTGCTTTTTCTCAATTAATGTTATTATAGTTTTATGAAAAAAATATATAAAATTATCGGATACATAATATTAATTTTAGGTGCAATATCAATGATATTACCGTTCATCTATATGTTAAGCTTATCATTTATGGGTGAAAAACAAATATTTTCGGGAGGCATAAATTTTATTCCGTCGCCGTTTACTTCCGATAATTATAAATATGCTTTGGAAAATGCAAACATAATAAGATATTTTTGTAACAGTTTAATTGTTGCAATTGCAACAACAATAGGCCAGGTTATAATTTCCGCTATGGCGGGATATGCCTTTGCAAGATTTAAATTTAAATACAGAGAACCAATTTTTGTAATTATATTAATTTCAATGATGATACCGCCGCAAGTAAATATAGTTCCGTTGTTTTTTATAATGAAGCAGCTGCATTGGATAGATACATATCAGGGATTAATAGTGCCGGGTTTGTTTGGCGGTTTTGGAGTTTTCATGATGCGTCAGTGGTTTAAATCCATGAGCGAAGACATTGAATTATCAGCCAAGATTGACGGCTGCAACAGGTGGGAGGTTTTTTATAAGATAGCACTGCCGTTATCCGTTCCCGTTCTTGTGACACTTGGGATATTTACATTTATTACAAGCTGGAACAGTTTTATGTGGCCATTGATAGTTACAAATTCTGATATAATGCGTACATTACCGTTAGGATTGGCAAATTTCAAAGGCAGTTTCAGAGAAGTAACGGACTGGGGTGCTTTAACCGCCTATTGTGTTATTTGTACAATTCCCGTTATAAGCGTATTCCTATTGGGTAAAAAATACTTTATTAATGATATTTTAAGCGGCGGAATAAAAGAATAAGCTTAATTAACCGATGAAAACCCTTCTTCTAATGCTTGGATATTACCGTCAAGCATTTCGGCTTTTTTCCCCGTTAATTTACTTTTCATAACGGATATAATACTTTCACGTTTGACAACCGGTAAAGCCTTAATGAAAGCACCTAATGCTACAATATTTGCCATTTTTTCATGTCCTGATTTATGTGCAATATCAGTCATGGGTACAAATTTATAAGTGATATCGTTTCTGGAAGGTTTATTTTTAACCAGAGACGAATTAACAATCATAATTCCGCCCGGTTTTATTTTGCTTTCAAATCTTTCAAAAGAGGGGCCGTTAAGCGCAATAACGTTTTGCGGTTTATCAACATAAGAACAAGCCACTTCATCATCCGACATACAAACGGTACAATCAACCGTACCGCCTCGCATTTCTGCGCCGTAAGCAGGTGACCAGGTTACATTTAAGCCTTCATTCATGCAGGCATTTGCAAACAATTGTCCTATAAATAAGACTCCCTGACCGCCAAATCCCGCTATTAATACGTTAGAATCCATTATATCGCCTCACTGACTTTATCTTTATATACTCCGGGTTTGAATACTTCTGACATTTCTCCGCGAACTCTTGCATGCGATTCTTGCGGTGTCATCTTCCAATTGGTCGGGCATGTTGCCAATATTTCTATAAATCCTGTTCCTAAGCCTTTTAGTTGTGCTTCGAATGCTTTTTTTATACATTTTTTTGCATTCATAATTGCTGCGGGACTGTCTAATGTAACTCTTGCAACGTAAGCGGTTCCGTCTACTTCTTTTAATATTTCACAAATTTTTAAAGGATAACCTGAAATATCGGGATTTCTGCCTTTTGTCGTGGTGGTTGTTACTTGGCCTATTAATGTTGTAGGTCCTGCTTGACCGCCGGTCATGCCGTATGTGGTATTGTTTATACAAATAGCTGTAACCTTCTCACCGCGAGTCATGGCATGAATTGTTTCTGCTAAACCAATAGATGCCAAATCTCCGTCACCTTGATATGTGAATACTACCTTATCGGGTTTTGAACGTTTAACACCGGTTGCTACGGCAAGTGAACGCCCATGTGCCGCTTCCACTATATCCATATTGAAAAAATCATAAGAAAACACGCTGCATCCCACTGATGCTATACCTATTGTCTTTTCTCTGACACCTAATTCATCAATAACCTCAGCAACAAGCTTTACCGCACTTCCGTGATCACAACCCGGACAGAAGGTTATTTTAAAATCATCTTTTATCGCATCTGGTTTTTTATATACAAGCTGTTCCATATTTCTTCTCTACTATTTCTTTGTATACATTCTCTATTTGTTTATAAATTTCTTCTACGGTCATCATAACACCTGCAGGTCTGCCGTAAAATTTAACGGGTATTGTTGCGGCTTCAGCTATACTTGCTTTTATATCCTGCAGCATTTGTCCGCAATTCAATTCTATATCCAAAAATCCGTCTACTTTTTGTGCAATTTCAGAAACTATCTTTTCCGGGAACGGATTTAACAGTATCGGTCTGAATAATCCGACTTTTAAACCGTTCTTCCTTGCCAGTTTTACTGCGGCCTTTGCTATTCTGGCAATACTGCCAAACGCAGTTATTACTAATTTTGCACCTTCTGTTTCGTATTTTTCAAAAATATTTTCGTTTTCTAAAATTTTGTTATACTTTTCAAATATTTTTTCCACGCGTTTTCTTAAAGTTTCCTGATCTCTTTCTATGGATGCTATTGCTCTGGGCGGTCTGTTTTTTGCACCGTCTAATGCCCAAGAAGATTGGTCTATTTCTTCATAAGGATAATGACCTATTACTGCAGGTTCCATCATTTGACCAAGCATTCCGTCCGCTAACAAACAGCATGGCGTTCTGTATTTCTGTGACACATAAAAGCATTTATATGTTAAATCTATACATTCCTGTACACTTGCAGGTGCATAGGTAACCAATTTATAATCGCCGTTTCCGCCGCCTTTTGTTGCTTGATTATAGTCGCCTTGCGATGAATAAATATAACCTAAACCCGGACCTGCTCTCATTACGCTTACAAGTACGCAGGGTATTTCATCACCCGCTATAAATGATAAACCTTCCTGCATCAGTGCTACCGCACAAGATGATGAAGATGTCATCGCTTTTACACCCGTCGAGCCGGCTCCAAGCAGCATGTTTATTGCTGCTACTTCACTCTCTGCTGCCACAAATGCCCGCCCAAGCTCCGGCATTTTTGTACTTAAATATTCACCTATTTCACTCTGCGGTGTTATAGGATATCCGAAATAACTCTGACAACCCGCTTCCACTGCTGCTTGAGCTATTGCATAATTCCCCTTCATTAATTGTTTTTCTTTATTCATTTGTATACCTTTTCAATTGCAATATCGGGACATACTCTTGCGCACATCGCACAGCCTATGCATTCTTTTTCTTCATTAACTTTTACAGGATAATACCCCAGAGCATTTACCGTGCTGTCTTCCTCCAGCACCTTCTTGGGGCATGCATCCATACATAAGTAACACGCTTTACATCTATCTCTGTTTAAAACTATTCTTCCCATAATTATTCGTTAATTAACTCTTTCTATATGTTACTACCGATATGAATATTTTGCTACTATTTAAATTATCAAATATAAAAAAAATAATACAAGTATATTCTTAACTAAGCCTGTATACTATAATATGCTTTTATTATTCGGAAATTTTGCCCGTTATAAATCTTTATGATATTATAATTATATAGGGAGATTTGAGGCAGTGCCAAAGAAAAAGTGCATAGAAATTGTTTTAGATGTTGAGACTACGGGTTTGGACTATACAAAAGAAAAAATGGTGGAATTTGCCGCTATCAGGCTTGAAAACGGTAAAATGAAGGATAGGTTTGAAACTTTAATTAATCCGGAACAACATATTCGCAAATCCAGTATTGCGGTTCACGGAATTACCGAAGATGATGTTAAGGATGCTCCCACAGAAGCTCAGGTTATGCCGTTGATTTTGGATTTTATCGGTGATTATCCCATTGTTGCGCATAATGCAATTTTTGATTATTCATTTATTAATGAGGCGAGTATCAGACAAACCGGCAAGCCTATTAATAATCCGAGAATAGATTCTCAGATGATGTTTAAAGAAATTTATCCCGAACTTGAATCTTGCGGACTTGAAAGCTTAATGAATAAGTTTAATGTGGAATTTTCCACTCGGCACCGTGCTATGGCGGACACCGAAGGTTTAGCTAAAGCTTATCCGGAGTTAAAAAAACTTTATGAAAAAAAATATGCTTGGCAAATTCAACAATTGGACAATATTGATTATTTATTTGAAAGATACTTAAGAATTCAACAGGCCGTTCAAATTATGCAGTCTGAAATGCAGGATTTGAAGTCGGTTTTCAGATTGTATTTTGAAAAAGGCGGTGAAAGCATTCATTCCCCTAACGGTGACACGCTCGTTTACCAGTCTAAACAAAGCTATGCTTATGACTTCGTTGAAATAAAAGATGTCTTGGAAGAAATAGGCGCTTTACATAAAGCTGTTAAATTAAATAATAATTTTGTGGACAGACTTATTGCTTCGGGAAGTATCAGTAAAGAAAACAAAGAAAAACTTGCTGCCGCAAGACAAATGCTCTCCGAAACAAGAAATATTCACGTTATTAAAGCGGATAAACATCCAGAACATGTTTAATCTCCGTACTTTGAATTGTATTGCGAAGGTAATTTATGGATAATTATATTAAATTTCTTCAGATAGTGGATGATGATTTAAGAAAAATTTTTGATTATCAAAAGGAATATTTGTTTTGTAAAGAGGGGTGTTCCCATTGTTGTAAAAGAGGTGATTTCCCGCTTTCGGAACTTGAATTTACATATCTTATGCAAGGATATGATAATTTACATCCAGAAATTCAATGTAAAATAAAAGAAAATGTTGAAAATGTAAAGAATGGTGACAGGGATAGTTATATCTGTCCTTTCCTGATTAACGAAAAATGTTCGGTATATAAATATCGTCCGATTGTTTGCAGAGCATTCGGTGTTTTAACGGAAGATTCAAAAGGCAATCCTTCATTCCCGTTTTGTACGACATTAGGTCTCAATTTCTCTCAAATTTATGATAAAGAAAAAAAAGGTTTATCTTCTGAATTGGCTTCAAAAGGCAACTTTAAAATTTATCCCAAGATATTCAGATTAAGCAATAATGTGTTTATGAATTTACCTTTGGCTAAAGAATTAAATCTTAATTTCGGTGAAGGTAAGAAAATGATTGATTATCTGGAAACGAAATTTTAGCGGGAACTCATTTTAAATTTCTTCGTCATTCTTATTAACAATGAGTGAGAGGATTTATTATGGGTATTCAATATATTGATGATTATTGTATTGAAGAAAAATTTATTAATTTAAATGAAGAACAAGAGGATGAAGAAGAAATATCAACTTTTAATAATATTGTTTTTAAAGATGATATTCTTCAAATGTATTTAAAAGATATAGGCAGAACTAAGCTGTTAAAACGAAAAGAAGAAGAGGATTTGGGGAAAGTTATTCTTGAAGGGGATGAGCATAAATCCGTTATTGCAAGGAAAAAGCTGGTTCGGGCCAATTTAAGGCTGGTTGTAAGTATTGCCAAAAAGTATACGGGACAGGGTGTTTTGTTTATGGACTTGGTTCAGGAAGGCTCTTTAGGTTTAATTAAAGCTGCTAACAGGTTTGACTATTCCAAAGGATTTAAGTTTTCCACTTATGCCACATGGTGGATTAGACAGACTATTGTCAGAGCTATCGCCAATAACTCAAAAATAATCAGAATTCCCGTTCACATGATTGATAAGATAAGACTCGTTAAAAAAGCTATGTTTGAGCTCAGTTATAATATGGGGAAAGAACCTTCCGTTGATGAAATCGCTCAAAAACTTAAAATGCCGGTTAAACAAATAGAAACTGTTATTAATACCATTAAACTTGAGCCTGCCAGTCTTGATACTCCTATTGCGGATAATCTCTCGCTTGAAGATTATATTTCTGATGATAATTATATCTCACCTGAAAATAATACTCAAAAATCCATGCTCAAAGTTTATATTAATAAAATTTTAAACGGACTAAATCCTAAAGAAAGAAAAATTATTATTAAGCGCTTCGGTATTGACGGTGATAAGCCTAAAACGCTTGAAGAACTCGGTAGAGAAATGGGATTTTCCAAAGAAAGAATAAGACAAATTGAATGTATCGCTCTAAAAAAACTAAGAGCTGATGACAAGGTTAAACATTTGAAAGATTACTTAACGTAATATTTATTGTTTTCTTCGATTATAATGTGCTAAAATAATCCCTGTGGAATATTTTAGCTTTTTATTTAAAAGGATATATTAAATGAATTTAATCGGTTTATTATTAGGGAAACAATACAATATTTTAACTTATCTTCCTGAGGCTGTATTGGTTATTGACGAGACTGGCAAAATTAATTATGCGAATAAAAGAGCTTTCACTTTATTTGAAACCAATAAATTGCGCGGCAAAAATATTAATGATTTCTTTATTACCAATTCAAATAATATTATTAATAATGCTGATGATGATTTAAAGCAAATTCTTAAAATTGTTTCGGGCGAACAAAATACCAAGATTACCGATGTTAAAGTCGTTAATGTTTCATCCGGAAAAAGGAAAAGATATATTTTAACCATTATAGATAATACACAGGACCATTCTTTGCTTGATCAGTTGATTACGGAAAGACAAGAGCAAAAAATATTAAATCATACCAAAAATGTTTTATTAACAAAAATTTCAAATTATTTGCGCTCGCCGCTTCATTCCGTTATAGGCTTCTCTCAGGCGATGCTTGAGGGGTTAAGCGGTGATATTAACGATAAACAGTCTAAATATCTGCAAATTATGAATGCTAATTCCTCTGAGCTGCTTATCTTGATTGATAAACTTATTGAATTATCTCAGGCTGAAGCTGATATCTACAAATTTGATTTCAAAAATTTTGATGTTGTTTCTTTGCTCGGTGTTATTATTAATGAGGTTTCGGTTAAACTTAAAGATAAAGATATCACTTTTTCTTCTGATACTTCGGATTTAATTAAGCAAAATTGTTATTCCGATAAAGAGGTTATAAAAATGATTATTTCCAACCTGTTGGAACAAGCGGTTTTATCTATAGAAACGGGAGGAATAAATATCCGTTTATCTAATCCCGTTCCGGAATATCTTTTGTCTAAGGGATTTGAGATAAGTAAAGATATTAATGAAAAATCTTATCTGATGTTTGAAATTACTTTAAAAGGGGTTGATTCTTCCTTATATTCAAGTTCTGATATCTTTGATCCTTATGTTCAGGCAGATAAGAATTCAAAAAAACATCTTCTCCAAAGTTTGCTTTTAGGCAGTTCGAAAAAATATATTGATAAATTAAAAGGTCAAATGTGGATTGATAATCAATATGCCAATCAGACAGCAATTTCTTTTATAATTCCTATTGATAAAGCTTTGACAGAGTTTAATCAGGCAGGGTAGTTATGGCGGAAGTAATTTTAAAAAATGCTGTTAAATCTTATGATAAGAAAGTAATTATCAATAATGTTAATTTGGAAGTAAAAGATAAAGAATTTCTGGTCTTGGTAGGTTCGTCGGGCTGCGGTAAATCCACTCTCCTCAGAATGATTGCAGGACTTGAAGATATCACTTCGGGTGAAATTTTTATTGACGGTAAATGTGTTAATAATGTACATCCTAAGGACAGAGATATTGCTTTTGTTTTTCAAAATTATGCACTTTATCCGCATATGAGCGTTTATGAAAATATTGCTTTCCCTTTAAAAATGCGAAAAATGAATAAAAAAGATATTGATTTAAAAGTGAGAGAAGCAGCTGAAATACTTAATTTACAAGAACTGTTAGCCAGAAAACCTAAACAGCTTTCCGGCGGTCAGCGCCAAAGAGTCGCTTTAGGCAGAGCTATTGTCAGAAATCCTAAAGTATTCCTTATGGATGAACCTTTGTCAAACCTTGATGCTAAATTAAGAGTTCAAATGCGCTCCGAAATTAAAAAACTTCATCAAAAACTTCAAACTACTTTTATTTATGTTACTCATGATCAAACAGAAGCTTTAACAATGGGAGATAGAATTGCCGTTATTGATAACGGTATTATTCAACAAATCGGTTCTCCGTTTGATGTTTATCATCGCCCTGTTAATACCTTTGTCGGCGGGTTTCTGGGCTCACCTTCCATGAACTTCATTAATTGTGACATTACTGACGGTAAATTCTCCTTTAATAACTCCGATTTTACACTGACTCAGTCTCAATTAAGCCTGCTTTCCGGCATGAAAAATGTTATTATCGGTATAAGACCGGAATTTTTTAATACACCTGATTCAAATTTCTTTTTTGAAGCTCCGCTTGATTTGTCCGAAATGCTTGGTAATTCGGTTTTAGTATATTTTAAGGTTAATAACTCTGTTTGTTCCGCGCTTATGCCTTCCGATTTTGTACCCAAAGATATTATTAATCTTTCTTTTAATCCTGATAAAATTATGTTTTTTAATCCGATTTCAAAAGAAGTTATCGGTTAATTATAATTTCCAAATTTCTGACATTGTCTTTGAAATAATCAGGGGATGAATAAATAATCTCGGCAGATTTGGGATTATACATATAATTTTAAACAGACTGAGATTTTTTTCGCCATAGCATTTTTTATAAAATAAAATTTCACTCCTCATTTTATGAGTGCGGGAGGTTACTCTGCTTTTTGATGATTTACCTTCCAAATGATAAATTTTTGCATCGGGAATTATATATTTCTTGTATCCTGCTTTGTCTATTCTGTACTGTAATTCCGTTTCTTCAAAATAAAGGAAAAAGTCTTCATCAAAAAGTCCCGTTTTATTTAGAACATCACGTCTTAAAAATAAATCTGCTCCGGTGATATAATTGATTTCTTTTAATAAATTTTTTTCATTATTACCTTTATCTTTGTTAATTTCTCTTTCTTTTTTCATAAAGAGTCCCAGTTTAAAGGTCTTACAGAGCTTTGTTTGAAACGTTGGGAAGTAACCGTAGGAGTGAACATGCTTGTTATTTTCATCATAAAGATTTCCGCCGCAGGCTGCGGCTTCACTATGTTCCTCCATATAATCAAAAAATATTTTTACGGCATTATTTATTAATTTTGTATCGGTATTTAACAGAAATACATACTTGCCTTCAGATGCTTTTATTGCAAGATTATTTGCACTCCCAAATCCCTTATTCTCTTTATTTTCTATTAGATTTACATTCGGAAATTCTTTTTTTATTATTTCACAAGTATTATCGCTTGAGCCGTTGTCCGTTACCCAAACATCAAAATTAATACCGGTTGTTTTCTCATATACGGATTTAAGACAATTGCGGATTAATTCCGAAGCATTATAAGAAACAAGAATAATTGAAACATCGACGAATGCCATTATTATTCCTTTATAACAATAAGATTATTGGCGATTTTCATTTTGCAGGTCGGCAAAACGACATCCTGAAGCCCGTTTGCTATACTTATAACCCTGCCTGCTTCAAGGGTTACATCCTCACCTTTATAATTAAATATGTAATCTGTTTTTCTGTCAGAACGAATGGTAATTTGATTCATGATATCTCCTTAGTCTATTAATCTTCTTCCTTCAATAGCTTTCGCGAGTGTTATTTCATCCGCATATTCAAGGTCCGAACCCACAGGCAGACCGAAAGCAATTCTTGATATTTTTATATTAAACGGTTTTAATAACTTTGTTATATACAAACTTGTGGCTTCACCTTCTACCGACGGGCTAAGCGCTAATATTATTTCTTTTATTGTTTCATCGGCAGCTCTTGTTATCAATTCTTTTATTCTGATATCTTCCGCTCCTATTCCGTCTAATGGCGAGAGTGTGCCTTGCAGTACGTGATATAACCCTTTATATTCACGTGTCTTTTCTATTGCTATTAAATCTTTTGTTTCCGCAACCACACAAATTATACTCCTGTCACGCCTTGAATCAGTGCATATTTCACAAGGATCCTTCG
>CANRHJ010000009.1 GCA_947630355.1 Candidatus Gastranaerophilales bacterium
GAATATTCTGCGGAGTAACCGTCGATAGTTTATTTATAACGGCAATACTTACCGTATTAGGTTATAGCGTAAATAATACAATCGTCGTATTCGACAGAGTGAGAGAAAATTTGAAATTTTATTCTAAAAAAGCTTCTTATGACGAAATTGTTAATGCATCGGTAAATCAAACACTTGCGAGAAGTATTAATACATCATTAACAACATTATTAACATTGGGTTCTTTATATTTCTTGGGCGGAGTAACTACAAAAGATTTCGTTCTTGTCTTAATAATAGGTGTTATAGCAGGAACTTATTCAAGTATCTTCTTCGCAAATACTTTAATTGCATGGATAAACAGTGTTCAGGCAAAAAAACGGAATAAGGCGGAAGTATAAGGTAACTATGACAAAACAAGAAAATAAATCGCTTGCCGAATTTATATGTGAACGACGTGAAAAGCTTGGGATGTCAACACTGGGACTCGCTAAAAAAACAGCCATTAATCCGGAAGAATTGGAAGATATTGAATCGGGAAAAGAATTGTTTCTTGCCGCAACCGTTCGTCAAAAATTGGCAAAGGGGCTCAAACTTAATCCTTCTGATATTAAGGAATATGAACGAATTATACTTGTAAAGTATGACAGTATTAATCAGGAATATATTAACAATATTAAAAAAGCTATTTTACAAGGAGATACTGAAAATTTAAGGTGTCCGATTTGTAAATCCAAACTAAACGTAAAAATTGTTGAATTACCTGATTTGGAAAATAATATAAAACAACATCCAAAAGCTCAATGCAGTAAATGTACTTTTCAAATAAAATAATCCTTTCGGGAAAAATATTTTAAACATACCGCAAAATTTCCGTATCTAATGTTAAAAGGCTGAATGGATGGTTCTTACCGTGTAGGTTAAACTGCACCTTGATTAAGACGGAAATATTAATCGGTACTTGAAGCTTTCTTTGAATAAAGAACTATTGATACATTCATAAGCAAATAATCAGTGTTATTTTCAAATGCCGTTATGTCTAATTTTGATATGGAAACAAGATACTGAAGATTTGTATTTACTTCATATAAGAATGTTTTTAATTGATTATAGCTGCCGACAAAGAAAAATTTCAATTCACAAACATTGTATGTATCTGAGAAATTATTATAAATTTCATTGAAAGCAGGTTTTGTATCATATTCAATAGATCTGATATATAAGCCGTTTTGTTGTGCAAGTTTGATAATATCATCAAACATTGTTCCGAAAGTTGACATATTATCACTTGTACCGTTCATATTTGTTTTATATACCGGTTTTATTGAATTAAGCTGAATTTCTTCCTGCGCAATTTTTTCTTTTTCTTTACTGTATTGTTCTTCGTATTGTTTTAATTCTCTTGCTTTTCTGTCGTATGAAAGTTGAGAGCTGGAAAATGTTTCAAAGCTTGATTTGCATGCAAATATTACTATAGCCAAGAAAATTACTATACTAATTAAAAAAATTACTGGAACTAACTGATTATTCTTTTTATTCATGATTTCCTCTGTTATTATATCTAAATGTTAAATAATTGGGGGCGGAGGTGTTAAATTACCCGTATTGTTTGATTTTACATCAGATATGGGTACGTTATTTCTTCTTATCTCCGGCCGACGATTTGAATTGATATCCTTATTTTCTGTGCTGTTATCTATTGAAATATTGTGAGATAACGTTTTAATTTCAAAGGTAAAACCGTTTGGAATTTTACTCGGGATGGCATCATATTCGCTGTTAATAGATAACTTTGATAAAGTTAAATCCGGATTTTTTTCACTGAGACTTTTAACAAAAGTTTCAACGGATTCACTTGTTTTTGCTTCACCGATAATACCTATACCGCCTTCATCATTTGTAACAAACTTTTTAATGTATATGCTATCGGGAATATCGGTGGATAAAGCTGTATAAACGTTAATTATAGCAGTATTATTATCAATTAATTGCTTTAATACGGGGAAAATATTTTTTGTTTGATGTTTATTAGAATCATTTAATCTGTTTTTAAATACGGTTGTTTGGCTGTTTAATCTGTTTGTTTCGTCAGATTTTGAATTTGCAATCGCACTGAATATACTTCCTATTATTAAAGATAGGGCAAAACCGGCAATTATTGCGAAGCCTATTGTTATAATAATGAAATTATTAAAATTAATTTCATAAGGTCCGACGTTAACAATATTATTATTTATTCTTTCCGGCGGAAGGAAGTTAATGTTTAAAGGATATTCATCAAAATCCGCAACTGCTGCTCCGACTGCTTCTATTGTCAGATATGATATCATACTGGTATCCACATCTTCATTAACATTTGATATATCAATAAATTGGTCTTCAGAATTAATTGTTCTGTTTATAAAATCAATATTTCCGTTGAAATTCAATTTTGACGACAATAATTCGGAATTTATTTCATCTGTTTCACTGATAATTAACAATGTATTAGGATTATTTTTTTCAATGGAATTAGCTGCTATTTTTGAAACTGTGGCATAAACTTCATCAGCCGAGAATGATTTAACGGCCAGAGGTTCTTCAAAGCTGTCAACAATAATGTTGCCTTCGAGATAAAAAGTGGCGCAGCTGTTTGCCGTTGCAAGCAATATTGTTGTTTTTTCTTCTTTTTCAACATATTTATTGAATCTGTCACAGAATTGAACGGCTTTAAGCAGGGAAGAATATGAGTTATCAATTCTTACCAAATCACAGTTAAGGCTGTCAAAAATTTCAACGATTTTAACAATGGTTTTTGTTTGAATAGCGCCGAAAGCTATATTTTTTTGTCCTCGCAGCTTTGTGTTTTCAAGCTTAGAGTATGAAATTATAGGTTCATTTCGTTTAAATACGTATAAATCTTCTATTTCTGATTGAATATTTTCGATAATATAGGGTGTTTCAGCTTCATTATTCAAAGAAGTGATACCGAAATAAACCGTCGGAAGATTTAAAGTAACAGCGCATTCGGAAGGATCAAGCCCCGCTTCATCAAATAAGCCTTCAACCACTTCCGCAAATTCTTCATAATCTATAATTTCTCTGATTGCGTTATTATATTTTATATTACCTGATGCATATTTTATTACGTTTTTCGTTAATTTATCCACGCAAACAAGTTCTATAAAATTATTAGATGATAAAGATATACCAACGTGTATTCTTTTCTTAAATCCCAGTTTTTCAATCAAATTACTCATAATTAACCTATATTTATAATATACATAACTATAATATTTTATTATTTAAATTTTGGCAACAAATTTTCAAAATAAATATATCATTTAATGTATAATAAATAAAGTGCCGGGAGAAATTTTTGGTATTCGGGCTTTGAGCGAAATTTTAAAACGTCGGTTTTGAAGCATAACAAAGCGCTCAAGCGGGAAGTAAACTTGATTTTCTGCGATGATGAATTGAAGTTTCGAACACAGGTAAAATTTCGGTGAGGAAATATGGTATTAGGTTAAATTTTGTAAAATATCAGACGGTGAAAAATGGAAAATTATATTTACGGAAGAAACAATGTAGAAGAATTGTTAAAAGATGAAACAAGAAGCATTAGTAAAATATTATTAATGAAAGGGATAGGAAGCAGTTCAAAAATAAATAGTATAATCAATTTGGCAAAACAGCGCGGAGTTGTATATCAATTTATACCCAAAGAGAAGTTTATGCAGTATAAAGATATATCTCATCAAGGCGTAATAGCGTACGTAGCGCCCGTAAAATATACGGAGTTTTCCGATTTTATCAAAAAAGAAAAAAAATACAAAAAAGTGATAATAACAGACGGAGTAGAAGACCCGCATAATCTTGGCTCAATAATCAGGACTGCGGTTTGCGCGGGATTTGATGCTGTTATCTTTCCTTCAAGGAGGAATGCTTCAATAAATGCTACGGTAGAAAAAGCTTCGGCAGGAGCTGTTAACCGAATAGATATAATAATGGTTAATAGTCTTATTTCTATTATTGACAGGCTGAAAGATAACGACTTTTGGATAATTGCAACGGATATAAATGCTAAAGATAATTATTATGACATTGATTATTGCAATATGAATTTTGCAATAGTAATGGGCTCCGAAAAGGCAGGAGTGTCGACGGCAATATTAAAGAAGGCGGATTACAGGGTTAAAATCCCGATGTTAAACGAATTTGATTCTTTAAATGTCGCAAACGCCGCAAGTATTGTAATTTATGAATCAGTAAAACAATTAATACAAAAATCGGAGAATGATGTATAATATTTTTTATTGGAGGCTGAATGTCTGAAAATCAGGATGAATATTCATTAAATGAAGACTATACGGATGAATCTGGATTTGACGTTGATGTTAACTCAGAAGATGAAGAATTGTTAAACGCGGTTGGAGAACCTAAATTGCCCGAAACACAAAATAGTGCTATAGCTGATGATTCCGTTAAAATATATTTGCAGCAAATAGGGAAAATTAAACTGCTTAATGCGGAAGAAGAATTAGAGGTTGCAAAGCAGATAAAAGACAATAATTCGGATGAGGCTAAAAAAATATTGGTTAATGCTAATCTTAGGTTAGTGGTTAGTATCGCTAAAAAATATATAGGTCGGGGTTTATCTTTTCTTGATTTAATTCAGGAAGGTAATATGGGATTAATGCGTGCCGCAGAGAAATTTGATTATACGAAGGGTTATAAGTTTTCGACATATTCCACTTGGTGGATACAACAGGCAATAACAAGGGCAATTGCCGATAAATCAAGATTAATAAGGCTTCCTGTTCATATGATAGAAACATTAAGTAAAATTAAAAAAATTTCTATAGATTTAACAATAGAAAACGGAACGGCGCCTACTAAAGAAGAAATTGCATATAAGATAGGAATGCCGGTTCAAAAGCTTACGGCCTTGATTGAATCCGCTCAAGGTACTATTAGTATGGAATCTCCGGCAAATCAGAAAGATGAAAACACTAAATTATCTGATTTTATTGTGGATGAAACTACGTTGTCACCCGATACAAAAGTTACTCAGGATAATTTATTCTGTGATATTAAAAAGATGTTAAATCATCTGAGTGAAAAGGAAAGAAATGTTCTGATAATGCGGTACGGATTGGATGATAACGGCGAGAAAAAGACTCTCGAAGAAATAGGCAGCTATTACGGCGTTTCAAGAGAAAGAATCCGCCAGATAGAAAACCGTGCTATGAGTAAACTTAAAAAACTTTGCAGAATAAATAAAATAAATAAGAATTTAAAAAACTATATATAGATACCTTAAAATTAAATTATGTGTTATAATCAAGCATAGATTATCCTGAGAAATTTCTGAAGGATGTTAATGGATGCGAACATTTCGGCATTGAACAGGCGGATGTCAAAAGACAAACGCGGTTCCAGAAAAGAAATGTCGGGCATAAGATTAAATGACGGAGTTACAATATTGAAAGAAATTACTTCTGATAAATTTGCCAGCGTTATAGCACGAATTTTGGATGATAAACAGGGAAAAGATATAAAAATATTGAATATCTCAAATATATCCGTTTTGGCGGATTATTTTGTTATATGTTCATCGGAATCAAGCACTCACGTTAAGTCATTAACTGGTTATGTGCGGGAAAAAATAAAGCAGTACTTTGACAGAATTCCTATCGGTGAGGAAAATGATGCAAAAAACAGATGGAATTTGTTGGATTACGGTGATGTTATAGTACATGTTTTACATAAAGAAGAACGTGAAACTTATGCTATTGAGCGCTTTTGGAATCACGCATTTTCTATGGATGAAAATGAATGGAAAAGTAAGTCTGAAGAGTTTTCAGATTATAAATAAAAAGGAGAAAAAATGAAAAAAATAATATTCACTCTGGTGATGATTGGTTTAATGAGTCAAATAAATATTGCTTTTGCAGGTGATTTTGATAATATAACAGGTTTAACTCCGGTTCAGAAAGAGACATTGGCAAGAATACAAGGTGATTATAAACTCGAATATAATCAGAATGAAACAAATATTATGCAATATACCGATAAATTAAAACAAATAAAAGAACAAAAAGATATAACGCCGGAACAAGCTTCTTTATTAACAAGTGCTTATGAAAGAAATATAAATGTTTTAAAAAACAGACAAAATGAATTGAAAAATGAAACAGAAGCAAAGTATAAAGAAGTATTTACGGATGAACAATATAAAGAATACCAAATGCTTCAAATAAAAGCAGATAATGCATTCAGTGATTTTTTACGCAAATAAAAGGAGAAATAAATGAAAAATAAATTTTTTGCAATATTATCATTTGTCTTGATTTTACTGTTTTCGACAGTATGTGATGCACAAGCTTTTACCTCATCAAAGAGTGATATAGAATTATCAATACAAAAACTGGACCAACTCGCAAAATTTGATTATACTTCGTTATTACATAAAAATGAATTAATCGGTTACAGGTTGGATAATTACAATTTAGATACGAATCAATACAGAAGAGATGTTGAATCTGCAAGAGACAATCTGATAAACAACTTAAACAAGATTGATATTATAAACACTTCGGTTGATTTCTCAGATACTGAAAAACAAATTCAGCTTAATCAAGTTTATCAAAACGTTGATACAACATTGTCAAATATAAACTCAAGAACATTGATGTATCTTACAAATACAAAACGGTATATGCCTACAATAACGGCACAACAATATATAAGTAAATTTCAAAAATATTATGATTCATTAAATATTTCCAATAAAAGATAGAATTAAGTTATCCGAAAAAATATCCAAACAGCCGTCAGTAAAGTGCGGCATCGGAGTAACTGTCATATGTTTGCTCAACTGCTTAATTTTCCTAAAACAGGGATAATTTTTCAAACGGAAAAATAATATTTTAGCAGTCTATTTTAAGTAAGAGTGATATCGGATTTTATTAATATGAACTTTTAAAAAAATTCTTCGTTATAAATATTGAAAGAGGAAAAAATGAACGAAGAAAAAAATGTGATAAATATGAAGCATTATTTATCTTTAATGATGAAGAGGCTTTGAGTGAGCATATTAAAACATGTAATGACTGTTTTAATGAAAATGAAAAGTATAAGAAAATTTCCGAATTAGTGAAAGAGGCTGCACCTGAGTATTTAAGACGGCAAAATTGTCGTAGAAACAATGCAATAAAAAAGATTGCCGCTTGTTTCATTATATTAACGGGGTTAAGTCTTTATGTTTCGGGAATTTATACGAGCAATAGTTCTGAAATTGATATGTATGAGGACTCATATATTAGTGCAATCGGCCTGCCTGTCGATGATTATGGTTTTTTGGAATTATAACTAAGGAATATATTTTGAAATTAATTATTGAAAAATACAAATACAATATTAAGAAAATCATAAGGAAAATGACAGGTTCCAATAATGAAGATATAGAACAGGAAGTTTATATCAAAACTTGGAGGAATATAGAGAAATACAAAGAAAAAGGAAAATTTAAGAATTGGATAAATACAATAACGGTAAATATTTGTCGTGATTATCTGCGTTCAAATACTTTTAAACAATCAAAAAACAATATACAAGAAGATGAAAATATATTACAAATCAGAGATATAAAAAGCGATACGGAAGGGCAATTATTACGTAAAGAAAGAATAGAACAAGTAATTAAGGCAATAGACAAGCTTAAACCGAAATTAAGAGAAGTAATAGTAATGTATGAAATGAAAAATATGACTTATGAAGAGATATCAAAACTGACGGGATGTCCTGTCGGTACGGTTAAATCAAGATTATATAATGCACGTAAAGAATTAAGTACGGAATTAAAAGATTTACTTTGAAAGGAGAAATCAAATGAGTAAAAAACTATTTATTTCATTAGTATTAGTTGTTGTATTATCAGGTTTTTTAGGCGCAAACAGCGTATACGGAGCCGATAATGAAAAACCAATGTTGAAACCGAATGAGCAGAACGGAATAATGCAGCCGCGAGCTCATGAGTATTTTGGACAGGTGCCGCCTGCTGCCAGATATTTTGGTCCCGGACCTCAAGTTGATAAAAAACATCCGATGAAATTAAACGGGCCAAAACACCATAATCGTGCAGAAATGCAGGCTAAAAAAGCTGAGTTTGAAAAAAGGCTTAAATTGACTGATGAGCAAAAAAAGAAGATTGAAGAAAACAAAAAAGCCGATCGCGAAAAGATTAAACCTATATTTGAGCAGATAAAATTAAAGGATAAAGAAATCAGAGAAGTTATAGAATCAACAAAACTTACCGATGTACAAAAATCTCAAAAAACAAAAGAGCTCATGGAAGAAGTTAAGGCACTTAAAGCTCAGGCTAATGAGTTGAGAAAAGACAACATGAATTATTTCGAATCCGTTCTTACCGATAAGCAAAAGAAAGAATTTGAAAAAATTAAAAAAGAACAAAAAAAGGAAATGGAAAAAAGAAAAAAGAACTTTGAAAAACGTAAAAAAGAATTAAGCAAAGACAAAAAAGCTATAACAAAACCTGCGGTTGAACCTAAACCTGTTCAGCTCGAAAAATAATTTTAAGCTTGGGTTTAAAAGAGGAGTTTAGCTCCTCTTTTATTTTACCCATTTAAAGCTTTGGACGTAGTTTGAATTATTAATATCACCGTTTATAATAGCTTGGAATGTTCTTGATTCATAATCTCCGTTAGTAAAAGAAGGAATTTTTTCCACATCTTCAATAAAATCTTTACGTCCGAAATCAAGTAAAGAAATTCCCGGTATCAGTTTAAAGAACGTATTCAAGCTGGTGTTGCCTATGGCACCAAAGATTGTTGATATTTTTTTTGATAATTTCCCTAATACTTCTAAATCTGCGTGTGTTTGGGAGATATTATATTTACCGTGAATATACAAACTGAGATTTTCACCTGTTGAATAAATCTCAATATTATCTGCAATACCGTTTTCAATTTTACAATGTCCCGTAATATTTGAGAAGTATCCTGTTTTAACAAGGTTAAGTATTTCGAGAATACTGTTTAAGGTTAAGCCAGTTATTCCGCTTTTAATTATGTTGCCGGCTCTCAGCAAGTATTCCAAAGAACCGAGTTTGGGCATTCTTCCTTCTAAAATTTCAAAATATATAAATCCTGACAGGTTTTTAATTATTTCTGTGTTATTATTTCCTTTTGATTGCAGAATAATTTTGCCGTTAGCATTTCCGTATATTTGATTTTTGCCGTCGAAAACAGTTTCCGCTATATAATTTGAATCAACGTTATGAAGTTCAAAGTCGCAATTAAATTCGGTATTTAGCAGATTATAAACGAATTGGCCCGAAATATCTCCTTCTCCGACATTTAACTGTATATTATCGGCAGTGAAAATTCCCTTATGGTCAATGGCAAAATGGCTTTTAATATTATTGGCAGTCAAGGCTTTTATATTTAGTTCTTTAATGTCAAGGTATCCTTTTTTTATTGCAAGACCCGATAAATCAATATTTTTTATATTATTTTCGGTATTCATGGCATTAAGTGTTTGTGATAAGTTAGCAAAAAACTTATTTATGTTGAACTTGTCTGCGTAAATGTTGAGTGAATTAATTACGGGCTTGCCGTTTAACTTATTTTCAAGAACTGAATTGATGCGGATTTTATCATCAGACATTAATCCGAATAAATTTATGTCTATTTTATTATTATCTGCATTAATTTTGATGTTTTTTAATACCGTATCAAATATTGGAATATCAATATTTTGACAATCAAAATTACCTAAAAGCTTTGCAGTGCCCGTTTTTAAATCTGTTAACAGCTTCAGGTTACAATTAAAAGTTCCCTGTTTTAAGATGGGTTTATTTAAGAATAAGTTTAAAAATCTTGCGGATAAATTTTTGTTGGTTTTTAAATGTAATTTTTCCAAGATTACCTGATTATTCTTATTTAATTGTAAAATCCCCGTAAGAGAAGCAAAAACAATAGGATAAGTTCTGTTATTTTGAGAAGAGATATATTTAATGTAATCGAATTTATTTATATATATTTCTTTATCCGTTAATTTTACGGAGCTGTCAAATTCACGTTTATCGGCAATATCGCCTATGTTAGTGCCGTCAAATGATATATCGGCATCAGGGTTTAGGGTTAATTTTGTTTTTAAGTTCAAATTATTGTCGGGATTGTCAATTTCTGCTGATAAATTAATATCTCCAACCAGCGTTAATTTTTTAGCTATGTTTTCGGACAGATAATTTTTAACAAAACTATCGGTTAATTTGGATGTAAAATATCCTTTTAATACCGGTTTCTTAAAAATATTATCAATGGTTAAATCGCCAAAAATCGGAATATCTTCCGTTTGCGCGGTAAAATTATTTATTTTAATTTTGTCTTTGTTGAATAAAATTGTAAAATCGTCAAAAAAGCATGGTGCTTTTGTTTTGTCATGCTTCATAGCAAATTTTTTGAATTCAATTTGACCGTTCATAATATTTTTAATTATTTCAAAATTAATATTTGCGGAACCTGTATAATTATTAAATTGCATGATTATTGATTTAATTTTTTCAGGTAAAATTTTAATTTCGTCCGCTTTATTTAAATTACTCAAATTAAATTCATCAGAATTTATTTTAAGGTTATAAATCGGTTTAACAGAGTCAACGTTTTTAATATTGCCCGTTACGGAAACACAAGAATCAAAGACCGAAGCTTTAATATTTTCAAGTTTTACATCGGAATTTTGAAGTACAACTTTACCTGATTCAGCCTTAATCGGGTCGATTGTATTATCATTAATAAAGTTCATAACGGCATAAGCTTTATCAGTAATAAAATCAATTGATTTGGCCTTATATTTAAAATACAAATCGTGTTTGGAGGCGATATTATACAATACGGATAAATCAGGATAATTTTTGGGATACAAATACGATTCGGTCAGAAATTTAATTGTATCTTTAAGATTAACCGATTTTGAGGTAACAATAATATCAACATCAGGGATTTTTGAAACCAAATCGGTAACGATTTGTCCTGAGATCTTAATCGGAGAAGAACCGGAAACTGCTTCGAGATTTTGTAAATCAACAACGGTTTCCGTAAAATCGACAATACCTTTGATTTTTTTTATGGGAGTATAAAATCCTTCTATAAAGCAGTTATCGGAGAATAAATACAAAGAGCCTTTAACTTTCATATCTTCAAAAGCTTCTTCGGGAGGGAGCGGCGGCTGTCCGAACGGAACGGGAACTATTTTTGCTTTAAGATTAAGCGTTAATTTAACTTTGCCTGAAGCTTTTGTAATAATTGCTATTCCTGCTTTAACGTCTTTCAAAAGTTCGCTGTTGTTAATAATATTAATTAAATTATCGGCATCCGCACTTTCGGAAGAAATATTAAAATCAAGAAAATCGTTTATCTTAACTTTACCGTCGATTTTCAAAGGATTATTGTTAACGAAAGCGCGTTCGGATTTAAAAGAAATAACATCCCCATTAAAATCCAATCTTCCTTTACCGTTATCTGCCGTACCATATAAGCCGTTATAAGAAAGCTTCGCATTGTCAAAAAGGCTGACTCCGTTTATATCAATCAGGTCCGGTGAACCTTTTATGTCCAAATCAATAATACCTTTTCCTTTTTTAATATCCATTTCGGGTATCGGACCCAATTGAAAATTAAATACTTTACTAATCGGAATAATGATTTTTTGAGCGAGAGGGAAATCTATGTTATTTGTTGTTTTTACAATGACGTGGTTAATACCGTCACGAAACATGTAAACACTCCCTTTGACTTCTGCTTTTTGTTTATCGGCCATATCTACAATAATATTCATATTTAAAATACGTTTATCAAAGTTTATATCAACCGTACCTTTGTGTAATTTATGCAGGGATTTATCAAGAATATGAACATTTCTTCCTTTTACGAAGCCCGTAATATCAGGTTGAGGAATTTTGCCTTTTATATTAACATCGGCATCAATATCTCCGTATACCCCGTATTTCTTAACTTTTTCTATAGTCATATATTGAGGTACAAGGTTAGGCGGTAGTATTGAGGCTATATTTTCGGCTTTTGAATTCTTAATTTTTACGGATATATCCAAATCAGGCTTTTTTTCAAGATTTATATTGCCGTGTGATTTGATATTAATATTTTCGGCGGTATAATTAAATGAATTTATTTTTATCTCTTTTCCTTTTAATTCTGCGGTAGAATTAATTTTATGATTACCGTTTGCAATAATATGGTTGTTCCAATTGGTTTTGTTATAGATAAGATTATTAAACGAAGTATTAATTGAAATTTTATTTGTATCGTCATTTGAGTATTTCGAGGATATATTAATATAATCAACAAATCCGTTTATTTCGGATAAATCGGGGTCGAAATATTGAATTATAGGTTTAAATGTATCCAAATTTAAATTACATATAATAAGGTAACCCGATAAAAGATTATTATCAAAATCTTTTGTAAAAGGGTATTTAGCTTTAAGATTAACGTCGAAATTTCCGTTTTCTTCATTGTTATAAATAATATTCCCCTGAAAAATCAGGTTAAATAATTTTTTTCGCGAATTAATGACTGTTTTAAAGTTTTTCCCGTCGAGCGAATAAAACGGTGTGTTTGATTTGTTGTTTTGATAATCCGAAAAATTAAGATTGATTTTTGAGATATCAGATGAGAAATTTTCAAAATTAAATTTAAAAATTTTTTTATCCGAAGAAAAGATTTTTTGAAAGTTATAATTGCCGTTTATATCTTTTTCGAGGTTAATTAAAAGGCTGTTTGCGGTAAAATTTCTTACTTTTATGTTTTTAAACAAAACAGGCAGCAGATATATTTTAATAAACGGAGATTTTATATTAACAAGTTTTTCATTATTTTCTTGAGCGGAAACGCAGAGGTAATCTGCTTTTATTGAAATAAAAGGTAAGAAATAGGTTTTTAATTTAAGATTTTTATAATCAATTTCAGCATTGATTTTGTTATTAACAATACTTTTTAAGCATGTATCAGCGAAAAATTTATTAAAACAGTATGGAATTACCGATAAATAAACAACTTCAAATATTCCTAATATGATGATAAATTTAATTAATTTTTTATTAAAAAAAATATTTTTCAACATTTATAACAAATACCAAATATTAACAATAAAATTCTGATGAAATAATTATATTATTTACAAAATAAAAGTTCAAACAATTAATAAAATTTGCAATATAGCAGAATTTGTGTAAAATTAAAGGAGAGAAGCAAAATTAGAGAAAACAATGAAAAATATAGAAATAATAAAGAAATTATTAAAATTAAAAACCCCAAAGCAATACGTGAATATAAGTTTAATTGTATTATTTGCAATAATACTAAGTGCGATACTGGTTTCTAAATATTTTTTCTTCCAGACGATAGTAGGTTCGGATAATATAAGCAAGGTAATGGTTGTTGCATCGCGTGATATTGAAGTTACAGATGCCATAAAAACCGAGAACAGACGCCGTGAGGTTGAGAGGAAAGTAGGTGTTGTATATACTACCGCTGATAACAGTTATATTAAAAATAACTTAAACCAAATAACGGAAGAGATAAAGAATATTCGATTAAAGAAAGAAAGCGAGAAAGAAAAAAGACTCGACTTGGAATTAATGTTGGATATTCCGGATAATGCCTCGAAAGATTTTGTTATAACGTATTTTATAAATGCGGATGAAGAATTAATAAATAAGGTATTTCTGTCAGCGGAAAAGACTCTGACATCTGTATTGGATGAAGGAATAACGGAAAAAGATATAGAAGAGAATACGTTAGCGAAGATAATAAAACGAAACATTGAGGCAAATACAACAAACAATCAAATAAAAGTAATAACGGCATTGTTGGAGCAAGTAATAGTTGCCAATATGATAGTGGATGAGCAAGCGACTCAGATGGCAAGAAAAAATGCGCGAGAGATGGTATCTCCCATACGTGTAAAATTTAATAAAGGCGATACGATAATAAAAGCCGGAGAACCTTTAACTCCTGTTAAGAAAGAGGCATTGATAAAATCAGGTTATAACATACTCAGAATTAACTATGTGGGAATAGCAGGGATTTTGTGTTTGGTTTGTATAGGAATATTTTCCGTTTATTCTTATTTAAAACATTTTGAACCCAAATTTTTAGACAGACGTCATATGTTGTTAATAGGAAGTTTATCGGCATTTATAGCATTATTGTCAATATTGCAGCCCGTAAATTGGTCGGTGTTTATTCTTCCTTTCCCGTTTTTTGCGATGGTTTTATCTGTATTTACAAGCCCCAGAACCTCATTTTTCATAACGGTAACTCTGTTGACAATAATAACATTATCGCTGCAATTTTCAGCATTAGCCATGTCTGCTTTTATATTATCAATATTAATATGTACGATAGGTATGACGACGATAAAATATTCAAGACGTTTTGACTTAATTAAAGTCGGTTGTTTTACATCAATTGCTATGGCAATAATCATACTGTGCGTATACTATGATTTAGGCATGCAAAGATTATTACAGGATATAACAGCGGGAGTAATAAACGGTGTAATATCCGGCATGTTTGCATTAGGCATGATACCGATATTGGAAAATATATTTAAAGTAATAACTATGTTTGGTTTGGCGGAATTTGGAGATTATAATCAGCCTTTATTAAAGAAATTGCATGAGGCAGCACCCGGAACATTTGAGCATAGCTTAAGAGTTTCAAACTTGGCGGAGACAGCTGCGGAAGCTATAGGCGCAAATCCTATATTGGCAAGGGTAGGAGCTTTGTATCATGATGTAGGTAAGATTGTAAGACCGTTATTTTTTGTGGAAAACCAGACATACAGCGGAATAGAAAATCCGCATGAAAAGCTTACTCCCCGTTCAAGCAAGATGGTAATAACTTCACATACAAAAGATGGTATAACAATAGCTAAAGAATACGGCATTCCTGAAGTTATACAGGATTTTATAATCCAGCATCACGGAGATTCACTTGCAAGTTATTTTTATAATCAGGCAATAGCGCAAGAAGGTGCGGAGAATGTTAAAGAGGAACAATTCAGATATAACGGTCCGCGACCTTCATCTAAGGAAACCGCAATACTAATGATTGCCGATGCGGTTGAATCAGCTTCAAGAACATTAAAAGAACAATCTCAGGAAGAAATTGATTCAATGATAAATAAAATAATAAAAGACCGTTTGGACGACAATCAATTATCTGAAAGTCCTTTAACTTTAAAGGATATAAAAATTATAGCATCTACATTATCCAGAGTGCTTCGTTCCGTATTCCATAAAAGAATTAAGTACCAAGAAAGCATTGAAGATTTAAAAAATAAAGAAGAAAATAAATCAAATGACTCAAATTAACGTTTTTATAGAGCATTTATCAGATAATACCGCAATTATACCGGATGAAATAAAAATTTATAATGATTCCGTAAAAATGGCGGAATATTTGATTGGTCAAAAAGATATTTTTAATAATTCTTGTCTTTCAGATAGTGAATTTAATACAATCAGTTTTGACATAGTATTAACGAATAACACGGAAATACAAAGAATTAA
Organism: Candidatus Gastranaerophilales bacterium; assembly: GCA_947630355.1. Classification (GTDB taxonomy): domain Bacteria; phylum Cyanobacteriota; class Vampirovibrionia; order Gastranaerophilales; family Gastranaerophilaceae; genus Avigastranaerophilus. The sequence continues at coordinate 15,578 of CANRHJ010000009.1, forward strand.
TAAAGAGTACCGAAAGAAGGATGTCCCGACAGATGTGATTACTTTTGCAATATTTGCGGATTCGCCCGCAGAGGAACGATTTATCATTGACGGTGAAATAAATTTAGGTGAAATTATTCTGTCTGTTGATAAAATAGAGTCACAAGCCAATGAAAATAATAAAACATTAACGGATGAATTATATTATATAATTTCACACGGTATTTTGCATTTACTTGGTTATGATCATCAAACGGAAAAAGATTATAAATTTATGGTTGATTGGCAAAACAAAGCGAAGGCATTGGTGTTATGACAAAATTTAAATCGTCGGGAATAAAAGAGAGCATAATAAATGCAATACACGGGCTAAAATTGGCCGTGAGTTCGCAAAGAAACTTTGTTATTGAGTTTTTATTTTCAATAGTAGCGTTGATGGCGGCTATAATGTTGAAATTCCCCGTTACGGATATTTGTATTTTAATTGTCATGATTGCGGTAGTATTGGCTGCAGAATTAATTAATACGGTAATAGAATTTACTCTGGATGCTGTGTATAAGAATAATTATTCGAAACTTGTAGAGATGGCGAAAGATATATCGGCAGGAATGGTCTTAATGACGGCAGGTTTGAGTGTATTAGTCGGTGTATTATTGTTTGGCTCTAACATTTTAAGGCTTCTTGCGTAACTTTTTTGTACAAGTTTTGTTCCGCCGAATATTTTAAAACACAAAATAAAAAGGGACAAAATATTGTCCCAAACAATTCGGAATGTAAAAGAAATTTTTTTTCCTACCGTCTTTTTTTATATTCGACGGTTAATTCTCTGAATGCTTCCCTATAATATCTCGTAGTCGTTTAGTTTTTGCTCTCTTATATCCTTTGATTTTAAATTAGTTCTTACATTTATATAAAGTATTTTTTATATAAAAAAGTGCTAATTCAAATATAAAAAATATATAAAACCGTAATATTTCTTAACAATTTAAAATAAAAATAAGGCGGGAAATATTCTAAAGGCGTGTATTACAGGTGGCAGAAAGTGTGGAAAGAGGGAATTTTTAAAAAGAAGGATTGGGGTAAATAAATAGCCTAAACGGTTAAAAGATAATAAATCGGATGATTATACATTCAGATAATATACGAATAATCATGTAAAAAAGTATTATAAGACTATACATATTCCACTCTCACTCGTAAACTGTTTGACCGAATGAATTTTCGGTCTTTTTTTTCGAAATTCCGTACGGACGAAGTCCGGTTAGCGGTGCGTAACCTAACATTTAATAATATTTTAATTACGTCAGCTTGAAACTTCGAATAATGAAAATCTGAATTTCAGTACAGGCTCGCGAACTCGCTTTGCTCAAACAGCGCTCGCCTTGATGTTTCTTCAATTCGATTTTCTGTTATTCTTCGTTACAGCTTCCTTTAATTAAAATATTTTGCATTGTAAATCAATCGTAGGTTGGGTTAGCGAAGCGTAACCCAACATTTAATAATATTTTAATTACGTCAGCTTAAAACTTCGAATAATGAAAATCTGAATTTCAGCATAGGCTCGCGAACTCGCTTCGCTCAAACAGCGCTCGCCTTGATGTTTCTTCAATTCGATTTTCAATTATTCTCCGTAAAAGCTTCCTTTAATTAAAATATTTTGCATTATAAATTAATCATAGGTTGGGTTAGCGGAGCGTAACCCGGTCTGCAGACTTGCCTCGTATCCTTGAAACTCTGCCATTCCCAAGAATAATGGATAATATAAGACCTTAATATATATTAATATCTACTTTACCCCCCCCCATAAAAAGATGATATAATGACCTTGCTTAATCAGGAGTGTGCGTTAAATGAAAAAGCTTATTTTATTATTTATTATATTAACTTTAACAAATCTTGTATGTTTGGCAAAATCCGAAATATTTCAAGCAGATAAAAACTCTGTATATCATCAATTCGGGGTCAAAAATGAAAAAAATAAAATAATAATTCCTCCAAAGTATTTTTCAATTTATGAAGATGATACTAACGGATATTTTGTAGCTGTAGCTAAAAAACAATATAGTGTATATACCATCAATGGTGTTCCGCTTTTCGAGATAAAAAATGCTTCTGTAGAGTACTATGATAATGATTTTGCAATAGTAAGAGATGATAAAGGCTATTATTTAGCTGATAATACAGGTAAAAAATTATCAGAATATTATTATGATATGAAAATTGAACCTTTATATTTGAAAATAATTTTGGGAACTCCAAATAAAACCGAAGAATACGGCGTTATAAGTAAAAAAGGGAAATACCTCGTCAAATCCGTCAACATGCACGGAGAAAATATAAAAAACAAATATTTATATGGCGTACCCGTAAAAGACGGAGGATTTATTGCTGTTAAACTTTTAAATTCATCAAATGACAGAAAAGAATTTTTCTACTTTGATAAAAATGAAAATATAACTAAATTAACCGAAGATGAAGCGGAAAAATATATGACTGCTTATGAAAATGGTATAGGTACTCGTAACCGTTACAGATCTAATTGGAAATTTGAAAATGGCAATCCTAAATACGGAATATCCGATATGGGCGGACGTAATCAAATTATTGATTATAAATATGAAGAAACTAATATATCTCAATATGAAGATAAGTTTTTTGCTTATAAAGAAAATAATTTATGGGGAATAAAAACAATTCCCGATGAAAAAACCGTATTAAAACCAACGTTTAAAGATGAAATTACGGTTAAAAACGGATTTATTTTTGTTAATAAATCTCCATCATTTGTATTTTTTGACAACAACGGAAATAAAATGTTTGAATTGTATAATACAAATATTGAAACGAAGTTTTATGAAGGTTATGCCGTTATATCACAAAATGTAAAAGGTAAAATTTTATACGGATATATAAATGAAAAAGGCGAAAATGTAATTAAATGTCAATATGACTATGCACATTCTTTTAAAAACGGCAAAGCTGACGTTGAGAAAGACGGCAGAAAATTTTATATTGATAAATCGGGAAACGAAATTAAATAAATCTTTAAAGTCGCAAATATTTCTCTTTTCTATTTTTAAAGGAGTGATAATTGCTGAGCGGTTTCAAAATGTTTTTCAAAAAACTTTTTTCGGTGGTATTTACAAAGTCCGTACTTATCAACCGCATCAAGATGCTCTTTAGTCATATAGCCTTTATTTTGAGCCCAGCCGTACATTGGGAACTCTTTATCAAGCTCTGCCATATACCTGTCGCGCGCTACTTTTGCGAGTATGCTCGCTGCCGCAATTGATGCAGATTTACTGTCACCCTTTACTATTGTTTCCTGCGGAAAATTGAAATTTCTTATCAGTTTATTCCCGTCTGTGAACACTTTTACGTTTTTTGAGCCCGTCCTCGCAATTACATCCGTGCAAGCTTTATTCATCTGCATTAAAGATACCGCAAGAATATTATATTTTTCTATTTCATCCACCGTTCCCATTTGGATTGAATATATAGAATTCGCTTTTATTATATCAAAAAGTTCATCTCGTACTTTGGGGGTTAACTGTTTTGAGTCGTTTATTTTATCAAGAGTTTTAATTAAATTTTTATCTAAAGAAGTAAAACAAACAGCGGCAGCAAAAACGCCTCCCGCACCCGGTCCTCTGCCTGCTTCATCCGTACCGATTAAAAAATCAATATCTTTTAGCTTTTTTTTATCAAATTCAAATAATTTATTCATACTTATCCAAAGTTAATTTACCTAAACGCCCCAGTCGGAAATCATTCAAAATGTTTTGTGCAGCTCTTTTAGTATCCGCTTTAGCCCCCGATACAATCCAGTTGCGTTTTAAAGCAATAGTTTCAATGTTAACTTCATCATCAACTTTATAATATTCTTTCAATAGATCAGGGTAGATAATATTCATATCTTCTATAAATTTAGAAGCAACAGCCTCAATATCATAGGCGTTTTCACCTATTGAATCGACAAAAGCCAATTTATAAGCTTTATTTTGGTCTTCCAGTTTTAAAGGAATAATACCGGGTGTATCCAGCAAATCTACTTTAGGATTAATCTTTACCCACTGTTGTTCACGTGTAATACCTGCTTTTGCGCCTGTTTTTGTTTTTGATTTTTTTATTAATTTATTTATAATACTTGATTTACCCACATTAGGCATGCCTACAACCATAACCCTAACGGCTCTCGGAAGTAATCCTTTTTTTACGAGCGCAATAATTTTATCTTGGCCGAGCTCAGTAACCTTATTCAGAATTTTAGACAAATCTTTATTATCATTTGCATTTGTTGCCATAACAACACAATCAGTTTTATTTTTGATTAGCTTGCACCAAAGAATTGTTTGTGAATTATCAGCCAAATCAGACTTATTCAACAATATTAATCGCGGTTTGCCCTTAATCAATTTTTCAATATCGGGATACATGCTGCTTGCGGGAATTCTGGCATCAATAACCTCTATTACAACATCCACAATATTTATTTGCTCTTTTAATTTTTTTTCAGCTTTTGCTATATGACCGGGATACCAGTGAATATTTTCCATATTAACCTCTAATATACAAAAAGCCATACTCAAAGTTTTAACTGTGATTATGGCTTTTTAAAACTGACTTATTATATTTTATTTTTTATCAATCTTTTCCTTAATACGAGTTGCTTTACCTGCACGTTCTCTTAAATAGTACAATTTAGCACGTTTAACATCACCACGTCTGATAACCGTTACTTTTTCGATACGGGGAGAATATACGGGGAAAACCCTTTCAACACCTACACCCTGAAATGTTTTTCTTACGGTTATAGTTTTACCGATGCCGCTGCCGCGTTTTTTAAGGATAGTTCCTTCAAAAGCCTGTGTTCTTTCTTTGTTTCCTTCAATAATTCTTACAAAAACTTTTACTGTATCTCCGGGATTTAACTCGGGTAACTCTTTATTCAAATACTCTTTTCCCAGATTTTCTACTATAGGGTTCATAATTGCATTCCTTTACTAATATTAATTCTTTTCTTTATATTATTTTAAACATATTTTTTCTTCAAGTATTTTTTAAGATTAACATTAATTTAAAGAACAAATGTTAACATTTGTTAACTATTTTAAGTATATTGTTAAAGTTTTTTTTAAAACGGTCGATATACATAATATAAGTTATGGAGCAAAGGAAAAAATGGGATTAAATGTAGGATCGATATATGCTGCAGACTATAAAACGCCGAAAATTGACATAAAGGCGCTTAACGGTGTAGCGGAAAGAATTTTCAATCCTGATAATGAAAGAACTGTAGATGTTTCTTCTCTCAACCTTTCAAAATTTAACAGAGTTTCTTTAGGAACAGATTTGTATTCACAAAGAACAGCAAACGAAGTGGTTCTTAAGGCAGCAAAAGCCGTAACTGATTATGGTATTAATTTTTCAAACGCATTTAATACAAATATTCAATATTTAAACTCAATAGCAGCTCAGAGTTTATTTACTTCAAAAGAAAATAACGGAAAAGTTGTAATATCAGTTGATAATATAGAAAAACCAAACGAAAATGAAATTGCATTAGTCGGTGCTCAAGTAACTGAAGCAAAAGACTTGAGCAAAGATAAGCGCGGGTCAAATCCTTTTTCATTTTACATGCCCGCAAAGAATAAGGAATCTAAGGATAATAATGAAAATATTTTAGATTCTGTTAATATTTTTGCCTAATATACATTGTTACTTGTTTTCCGAGACGAAATTAATGTTTCGTCTTTTTTTTGAATTTTGCGAAGGGTGGAGTGAGACAAATTCAAACAAACCCGAAGATTTAAGTGCGGATGCGAACAATAACAATATTTTGATTTCATCAGCTTACAGCTTCCTTTAATTAAAACATTTTTGCATTATAAATTAATCGCAGGTTGAGTTAGCGAAGCGTAACCCAACATTTAATAATATTTTAATTACGTCAGCTTAAAACTCCGAATAATGAAAATATTTTATATTATAAATCAATTTTCTTGATTAAAAATATGTAATTTGATATAATTAACTCAAAATTAAGGAGAAAAATGTTATGAAAAGGCGCTTACCCCCCCCCATGAAAAGCTGAAATTCAATGTTGGCTTTACATTGGCGGAAGTTCTCATTACCCTCGTTATAGTTGGCGTTATTGCAGCAATTACAATCCCCATTATAATCTCTAATTATAATGAACAAGTTACTAAATCTGCTTTAAAGAAAAATTACGGCGTATTAAAAAATGCTTTAAATATGTATCATATTGAAAACG
>CANRHJ010000010.1 GCA_947630355.1 Candidatus Gastranaerophilales bacterium
ATTTACGGAAGCTCCGTAACCGTAGCCCATAGTGGCTTGTCTTGATTTATCCCATTTGTACGGTTTCGGTAATAGTCCGGATGATTCGCCGCCCAAATCTATTCCGCTCTTTTTGCCTATTCCGAAATTTGATAAAATTTCATAAAACTCCGCCGGACTCATTTTTAATGCTATATTAGCACTGCCGACGTTGCTTGAATGCTCCAAAAGGTATATTAAACTAATCATGCCGGGATTAGGATGCTTATGATAATCATAGTTCTGTATAGTCCAATTACCAAGCTGCATTTTACCGGTATCTAAGATTTTTGAACTTGGAGTAATTTTCCCGCTTTCAAGCCCCGCAGCTACCGTTAATATTTTAAATGTTGAACCGGGAGGATATACATCGGTCAATGTCCAATTTTTTAAGTGTATTGCAGGTGTGTTTTTATAATTATTCGGATTGTATCTTGGATATACGGCATATCCTAATAACTCTCCGTTCTTTGGATTCATTACTATTACTGCACCGCGTGCCGCATGCTTTTCGGTAATCATATTTAAAAGTTCACGCTCGCATACGTGCTGAATAGCTGAATCTATCGTTAAAGTTACCGTTTTACCAGTCTGCGGTGTTGCAGCTATTAAAGGATCAGTGCCTGCATCATATATAATATCCCCTCGCGGTGTCCTTTGCACTTGTACTTTGTTTTCTACGTCTTCCAGCTTGTCTTTTGCCGTCAGTTCAACACCGGATGCCGTATCCGCATCGGGATTATAATACCCTATTATATGTGCGGCAAGCTCATCTTGAGGGTATACTCTCTCATTTTTCTTGTCCAGACTAAGCTCCCTTAATCCCAGTTTCTTTATCTCGTCCGCTTTTTGACGATCCACATCTTTTTTTATCAGTATTACCGTTGACCCTTTATTTATTGAGTTTATTATAGTCTGCTTGTTTATGCCTAATACGGGCGCTAATATTTCGGCTAATTCTTCGGGGGTATGGTCAAAATATTCCTTGTGTGCATATAAATTATATGACGTACGGTCGGTCGCCAACCTTATTCCGTTCCTGTCAACTATTTGCCCTCGCATTATAAAATTTCTGCTGTATCTTTGATGTTTTGCTCTCGCTTTATAATGCCTAATATCCACTATTTGCAATAAAAAAAGATATATTACGGATACCGCAAAAAACAGCAGTATGGCAATTTGAGCCGCTCTGATGCGCCCTTCCACTTTCTTTATATTACTGTTTTCTACATAATTACGCATTACTCATATCCCTATAAATAGGGTAGCACATTATCCTTACCCGGAAAATAAATTAATTTATTTTAATATCCTACCGACCAACGGTAATTAACAGGTACAGGCTGTAATTTCGGTGCTTTAACCGTACTTACCGCCGGTATCTCTATTACTTTTTTCGCTGATGCAAGTAAAGTTTTATTTTGAATATACGCATCTACTTTATTAAATGAATGCATATTATCTATTTTATTTTGCAACTCCATATTTTCGCTGCTTAATGCTACTATTTCCCTTCCCAAATTATTCATTGTTCTTTCGCTGTCGGAAACAAAATAATAACTTACAAGAGATAAACAGACACATAATATGGATATCATAACCAATAATTTATTGAGTTTTTGAGCAGGAGATTTTTTTACGGCATGCTTTGGAAACCTGCCGTATATTACGGGCGTAGAAACATGTGCTGTCTGTCCGGGCTCGCCGTATACGTATAATCTTTCCCTAAATTTTATTGAACTTGTGCCCAATGATGTCTCCCCTGTTATGATTTTATTTGTTTATTCTTCTTGCTGCTCTTAGCTTCGCGGATCTGGATGGCGGATTTTCTCTTATTTCTTCTTCTTTTGCTGTTATCGGTTTTTTGTTAATCAACTCTAATATAGGTTTGTTATACTCACCGATTAAATCATTCCCCGATATTTCCCGCTCTTTCCATTCCTTTGAATAGTACTTAAAAAAATGTTTTACTATTCTGTCCTCCAAAGAATGAAATGTTACTACTGATAGTATAGCATTATTTGATAATAATGTAATCACATCATTTAATGTATTTTTTATATTATCAAGTTCATGATTAACCTCTATCCTTATTGCCTGAAAAACTCTTGTAGCAGGATGAATTCTTGATTTTATTCTTGGAGTGGCATTAAATATAATATCTGCAAGCTCTTTTGCGGTTTCTATTTTCCTCGTTTTTCTGACTTCGGTTATCTTTCTTGCTATCCTTTTTGAAAACCTTTCTTCCCCGTATTCACTGAATATACGGACTAATTCATCCTCTTTATAATCATTAATTACTTCATAAGCCGATAAATCACCACACTTACTAAACCGCATGTCCAATTTAGAATTACTTAAAAAACTGAATCCCCTCTCTTCCGACTTTAATTGCGGTGTGGATGCACCTAAATCAAATACTATTCCGCCGGTTATTTCTTTTATTCCGTTTTCGTCTAAATATTTCTTAATATTTGTATATGAATCATGTACAATTGTTAAATTTTTGTAATCTTTTAATTTTTCTGAGGAAAAATTTATTGCATCTTCATCAACATCAAAAGAAATCAGCCTGCCGTTAGGAGATATTTTCTTTAAAATCAACTCGCTGTAGCTGCCCCCTCCAAGTGTTGCATCTATATATAATTTTCCGTCGGTACACTCAAGTGCATTTACCGCTTCATTAAGCATTACGGGATAATGCTTGTAATCCCCCATTTGTTTCCCTTTTTTAATTAATTTCCGCTAATTTTTCCAATTTCAATTTTTGATCATGCATCATCAGAAGATTAATAAGTTCATCTAAATCTCCTTCAATCACGGTCCAAACGTTTAAATTTTGTCCTATTCTGTGATCCGTTAATCTTCCTTGAGGGAAATTATATGTTCTTATTCTTTCCGAACGGTCACCTGTTCCTACCTGTGAACGTCTTAAATCTGTTACTTCTTTCATTTGTTTTTGTACTTCCAAATCATAAAGTTTTGCTTTTAATATTTGAAGAGCTCTTTCTTTATTCTGCAATTGAGAACGTTCTTCGGTACAAAATATCATTATTCCCGTAGGTTTATGGAAAACACGGGCTGCTGTTTCAACTTTATTTACGTTCTGACCTCCCGCACCTCCCGAACGTGCTGTTGTTATTTCTATATCGTTCATGTTTAATTCTATTTCAACATCATCGACTTCCGGCATGACCGCTACAGTCGCCGTAGATGTATGAACTCTTCCCTGTGATTCGGTTGCGGGTACTCTTTGAACTCTATGTACGCCTGATTCATATTTCAGTTTTGAATATATGCTGTCTCCTTTTATTGATATTATTACTTCAGATACTCCGCCTGCTTCACAGTCTGTTTTGCTTAATATTTGTGTCTGCCAGCCTTGTTTATCGGCATATCTTAAGTACATTCTCATTAGGTCACCGGCAAATATATTGGCTTCATCACCGCCTGCTCCGCCCCTTATTTCCAGCATTATATCTTTATCATCCATCGGATCGCGAGGCAATAATAATACACGCATTCTTTCTTCCAGCTCTGTCATTTTTTGTTCGTTTGTACTCATTTCATTATGTAAAAACTCTCTCATTGACTCATCTGATTCGTTTTTTAACATATCTTGCGCATCTTTTATCGATTGTTCGCATTCTTTCCAAGAATGATATACTTCAACGGTTTCTTCCATAGCTTTTCTTTGTTTTGAAAGTGTCTTAAATCTGTTATAATCCTGAATTACTTCGGGATCTGACAGTATTTGCCCGAGTTCGGTATATTTATTCTCTATTTGTAATATTTTATCAAGCATTTCTTTCATAAATTATCCCCTTACCGCTTTTCTGCCGCAAGATTTGTCTTCGTCGCAATACCCGAGCCTTTCGCATTTGGGTACCAAATATTCTTTTAACCATTCTTCCTCTTCAATTAATGCATCACACATCCTTTTTACTAAAATTCGTATTTCCTTTTGTGCTCTCGTGCATAATCTTAAATTAGCCAAATGTATTAATTCTCTTAAATTTAAACTTGCGACCATTGATGTTGATGCTGCATTTGGCAGAACCGCTCTTGCATCCTCCGCAGGTATACCGTTTGCAGTCAACTCACCGTAAAAATCCGAAATTTCTCCCATAAAACGTTCAAATTTTTCTTTTAGTTCTTTATTTTGTTCTATCGTTTCAGGGATTAAATATTCAAATTGGCCTTTTTCTTTAACATATCTTTGTGATTTTTGTGAAAAAGACATGTGTCTGTGTCTTACCAATTGGTGGGAACAGGCTCTTGATATATTACTTATTGCGAAACTTACCTGTATATGCTCTATCGTACTGTAATGACCCGACGATATTACTCTTTTTATAAGTTTAAGCATCTTTTCTTTATCTTGTGCATTTTCACAATCGTATATATTTAACGGAGAATCGGAACTGTAGCATGTTCTGCAAGCTGTGTATATAGTTTTTAACATATTTCCCGGTTTGGATATTAATCTTACCCGTGCATACTTATTTTCTGTCATTTAATCCCTCCGTTATAAATAAAATACCCGTTTATACACGGGTACAAAAAAACAGTGCTTTACAAAGCACTGAAACTAGAGCTATTTTTGGTTCTTTTGATAACGTTTTTTGAATTTCTCGATACGTCCTTCCGTATCTACTATCTTTTGATTACCCGTATAAAAAGGATGGCAGTTGTTACATATTTCAACAGTTATATCATCCATTACCGAGCCTGTTTCAATTTCATTTCCGCATACACATTTGATTACTGTCTTTTTGTATTCGGGATGTATATCTTTTTTCATTTCTTTACCTCTTTTTACTTTTTGCTTCGATAATGAATTATATACAGCTGAAAAATTATAATCAAGTAACATTTGTATTGTTTGTAAAATTACTTATAAAAATCTTAATATAAAAAGAGGGTTGAAATTATAAATTTGTGGTATTATTATAATATATAATGTTAGTATAATAAGTAATAAAAATTCAGATTAAAGGAATTAATAATGAAAAAAGCATTTACTTTATCGGAAGCATTGGTAACCCTTGCAATATTGGGTGTACTTGCCGCAATATTAATACCTGTTATTGATAATGTTCGACCGGATAAAGATAAACTTACTTATAAGAAAGCGTTATATAGCATGCAAAGCGCTGTTTCCAATGCGATGGATTCGACAGTATATTCTATTGCTGCAAATTCCGCAGCTTATTGGAAAGATAAAAACGTTGAAGATGAAGATTTCTGTAAATCTGTTGCTGATGCTTTAAATACGTCCGGTACAATTGATTGTACGGGACCTTCCAGTTATAATTCACCAAACTTTATTACAACTGACGGTATCAGATACTGGGGCTTGGAAGGTAGGTTTGACGGTGATGAACGTATAATTTATGTCGACCGTGATTTGTCCAGCAGAGAACTTCATAATATTGCCGAAAGAAGAGGCGAAAGTCAAAACGGACTTAAAATTCAGGTTCGTTATGACGGTAAGGTCGGAACTCCTGACTCGGATGATACAGCCTTTACTTATGAAAATGAACTTATTGAAAGTTCTCAGCAAATTACTGATAAAACAAAATTTTAGAAAAAACCGCTTCGGCGGTTTTTTTTGAGAAGTCGGTGTAAAGCTGGACTTCTCTTTAAATATTGTACAATCTTCTTTTCTGTGTTAAAAATGTAATATAAACAGAGGAGAAAATTATGACAGAAGTGAAACAAGCTCAAATAGGTATTATAGGCGGAAGCGGATTTTACAGCTTTTTTGAAGAATCGGGTGCGGACTTTGATGAAATTTCCGTTGATACTCCTTACGGAAAACCGTCTGATAATATTACTATCGGTGAATTATTCGGGAAAAAAGTAGCTTTTATTCCCAGACACGGCAGAGATCATAGATTTCTTCCTCATTTAGTAAATTACAGAGCAAATGTTTGGGCACTAAAATCGTTGGGTGTTACGAGGGTTATATCACCTTGTGCGGCAGGCAGCCTGCAAAAACATGTTAAACCTGGTGATTTTGTTATTTGCGATCAATTTGTTGATTGGACTGACGGAAGAAAAAATACCTTTTTTGAAGGTCCGAAGTGCATTCATCCTTCTGCTGCCGATCCTTATTGTCCCGAATTAAGAAATATCGCAATTACTCAGGCTAAAAAGCTCGGTATTACCGTTCATGAAAAAGGCACCGTTGTTATAATTAACGGCCCCAGATTTACTACAAAAGCCGAATCCGAATTCTTTACAAGACAAGGTTGGGAAGTTATTAATATGAGCCAATATCCCGAAGTTCATTTGGTCAGAGAACTTGATATGTGTCCGGTTACTATTGCACTTATTACGGATTATGATGCAGGGCTTGTCGATGATGTACCTCCGGTTACTCATCAGGAAGTTATTCAAGTGTTTAAGACAAATATAAGCAAGCTTAAAACTTTATTAGTCTCAATTATAGAAAACATTCCTCTTGAAAGAAACAATTGTGAGTGTTATAAAACTTCTCATACTTCTTAAAAAAGGATTTATTATGATTTCTTTCTTTATTTCATTAATATTCAGAATTATTTACCTGATAATTTTAATAGTGGTTTTATTAAGCTGGATTCCTGTTTATGATGAAAAAAAGGAACCGTTAGCTTCATTGGTTAAGGTTTATAATTATATTATGACACCTTTCAAGGCAATTATTCCTCCTATTGGGATGATTGACATTTCACCTTTAGTTGCCTTTATTGTTTTGCAGCTGTTAGAACAATTAATTATAAGAATATTATTAAGTTTCGGTTTATAATTAACCTAAAATAAGCCATAATATTTTGCGCAGACCTTTTGCCGTAATGAGAGCTATTATCCCGAATACTATATCGTATAATATTTTTGACAATGATTGGAAATATATCCAATTTGCCATAAAATCAAGACTTTCATGCCGTATTAATGAAATTATTATCATATAAAAAGTCCCGATTAAATGTATTGTCAATACGCCGTATAAAACCGCAAGAATTATGTGCGCTAATCCCGTGCTTTTATTCAATTCTTTTGATACAAAGATTAGTCCGAAAATGTAAGCAAATATATACCCGAAATTATACTGAAATATATATCCTAATCCGCCGCCAAGTGCAAAAACGGGAAACAGTCCCGAAAGTCCCGTTAATATGTATAGTACTACAGTAAATAATCCCCAATATTCACCTAATAATCCGGCTATGAATATTACTACCGGAATTTGCGGGATATATTCAAATTTTAAATAATTATGAATTCCGTCATCAGGCAGTTGAAAGTTTATTTTTATTTGGGTAAAAGTTGATACTATTAATAAAATAAAACATAAACAAACTAATGCCAATGTGCCCAAACAAAATCTTATCCGCTTGTTAGGATTATGATATTTCTTTATGCCTTCTTTTATTCTTTTATTTAACATATTCAAAGCTTACCCGATTTATGTTATTTTTTATTCTATCAAAATTACTCTTGAATGTATCATACCAAATATTTTGAGTAAACATAATAAGTGCATTTTCTCCGTTATCCTGATAATAATTTTTTCTTACACCTATTGATTCAAACAAAAATTTCTCATATAAATTGATTGCCTGATAATTACTTTCTCTTACTTCCAGTGTTATATATTTAATCATATCTTTGTAGCAATCCTCTATAAGTCTGATTAAAAGTATTTGTGCTAATTGTATTCTCCTATAATCAGGATGTACTGCGAGGGTCGTTATATGAGCTTCTTCAAAAATCTGCCAAAACCCTATGTATCCTGCCAGCTTATTCCCCTCATCTCTCAGACAATAGTAATGGGCCAGTTTATTTGATAATTCGTTATAAAATGCATCTTTCGACCAATGATGGCCCGGATGTACAAGTGATTCGAGTTCATAAACCTCGTTTATATCATCCGGTGTCATTGTATGTATTGTTATTTTCTTCATCTTTTTTCCCGTATCTGCATTTTAACAAATAGTTAATAAAGTTTCAAATACGGTATAATTTTTATATGGTTAATCATGTTTATATACATATTCCTTTTTGTATAAGAAAATGCAATTACTGCTCTTTTGTTTCGGGCTTTTCTCCGAAATATACCGGAGATTATCTCAAAGCACTTTTGTATGAAATTAAATCACGTTATAAAAACGATGCGATTAATACTTTGTATTTCGGAGGCGGAACTCCCTCTTTGCTTTCTCCTTCCGATATTGAAGTAATCTTAAACAATTTTAATATTTCAAAAAATTGCGAAATTACTTTGGAAGTTAATCCGGAAACTGTTGAATATAATAAATTTAAGCAGTTTAGAGTTCTTGGCATAAACAGAATTTCATTGGGAGTTCAAACTTTTAATGACAGCTTATTAAAATTATTGGGAAGGCTTCATACTCAATTTGACATTATTTCTTCTTTGGACATTATACATGATGCTGGATTTGATAATGTAAGTATTGATTTCCTGTATGGTATTCCCAATCAGAATGAAAAATTATTGGAATTTGATATTAAAAAGGCTTTAAATTTAGATGTTACACATATTTCCACATACGGATTAAAGATAGAAAAAAATTCGTTTTTTTATACTCATCCACCGAAAAACTTACCGGATGACGATATACAGGCAAATATGTTTACACTTATTTGTAAGCTTCTTAGAAATAATAATTTTGAACATTATGAAATAAGTAATTTTTCAAAAAGCGGATTTAATTCACGGCATAATCTGTGTTATTGGCGAAATGAAAATTATTACGGATTTGGCGTTAATGCTTCGGGATATGAAAATAACATAAGATATAAAAATGTTTCCGACATAAAGAAATATATGGAAAATCCGATTTTAAGAGATGAAGAAATAATTTTAACAAATAATCAAATTTCAGAAGATGAGATTATGCTTGCATTGAGATTAAAAGACGGAATTGACATTGAAAAATTTAACGATAAGTTTAAAATTGATTTTTTGAAGAAATATAAACCTGTTATAGAAAAGTATTGCCGGTTAAATCTTATGAAATTAGAGAACAATCATTTGAAATTAACGGAAGAAGGCATATTATTAAGCAACGAAATATTATGTGAGTTTATAAGCT
Organism: Candidatus Gastranaerophilales bacterium; assembly: GCA_947630355.1. Lineage (GTDB taxonomy): Bacteria > Cyanobacteriota > Vampirovibrionia > Gastranaerophilales > Gastranaerophilaceae > Avigastranaerophilus. Next base: position 9,123 of record CANRHJ010000010.1, read on the forward strand.
AAGAATTTTTATCCGTCTGCTGCATGCCTGTTTTTGAGCCTGCGACAATAAATGTCAAAGGCAGTAATTTTGAGGTTATGACCGAAATTTGCTTAAAATCTTTTAATACCATATTGGCGGTAAGGCATAAATCGTCGGCATGAACGAGGTAATCTTCAGCGTGGACATCGTGTTTAATTTCTTCTTTAAATACCTTATTATTTACTTTATTCATAACCTTATTGCCGAGTTCCATACCGCCGACCAAAGATGCGACACATACTGCGGATTTAAGTAATATTCCTTTCCAATCGGAAGGTGTTGCATCTGTTTTAAACACATATTTTTCCAGCAATTTATTGGCGCAAGCCAATATTGAAACAGGGAATACCATATTTCCTATATATTGTTGAGAAGCTTCTCTTAATTTAGGTTTAACATTTTTCTTATTTTTATCTGCGGACAAGCCTCCGATTAAACCGCCAAGAACGGAGCCTGCTCCTATTAACAGAACGTCTCCTTCCGAGTAGTTTAAATTTTTAAAAGCCAAAGCGGGATTTTTTTTCTTCGCTGCCGAATAAATACAAGCTACCGCGCCTGCTATTCCTATTGCGCTCCCTGCAATTGATGCTGCATTTACTCTCTTTTTATTGCTTTTTTTGTTATTTGTATATGTTTGCGGTTTGTTTATTAAATTATCTATCTGCATATTTATATTCCGAAATATATAAGCAATTATTTTAAAACAAATAAATATTTTTTTTGTTATATTAAAATAAAACCAAATAAAAGGCAATAATAATATGATTGATACTCATTCACATATAAACTTTGAGGAATACAGAAATAATTTTGACGAATTTCTGAAAAATATAAAAACAGAAGGCGTTGAAAAGGTCATAATACCATCTGTTAATACATCGGATTTTGAAGATATAAAACAATTATGCGAAAAATATGATATGTTATACGGAGCAGTAGGCATACATCCTGAAGAGGCTGCCTCTTATAACGATGAAGCCTTAAAAATAATGACTGAATATTCCAAATCAAAAAAAATTATTGCAATAGGCGAAATCGGTCTTGATTATTATTGGGAAACTCAAACTAAAGATTTGCAGCAATTAATATTTAACAAGCAGCTGGAGCTTTCGGAGAATTTAAGACTGCCTGTATTAGTTCACGATAGGAATGCACACGAAGATACTTTTGAAATATTGAATAATTATAATAATCTAAAGGATGTAGTATTCCATTGTTTTTCGGCAGATAAGGATTTCGCCGCCAAATGTATAGATAAAGGTTATTATATAGCTATAGGCGGAATTGTTACATTCAAAAACGCTGCTCAATTAAAAGAGTGCGTTAAATATATTCCGCTTGACAGAATTTTGCTTGAAACAGATGCTCCCTATTTAGCGCCCGTACCCTTTCGGGGCAAGATAAATACTCCCGCTTATTTAAAATACATAGCCGAAGAAGTAGCTTTAATAAAGGGAATTGACGTTCAAACAGTAAAGACACAAACCTCAGATAATGCAAAAAGGATATTTGAATTTTGATATGCCAAAAGAAAGACTGGATAAAATCTTAACGGATAAAGGATTATTTGAAACAAAAAGTAAAGCGCAAGCCGCCATAATGGCAGGTGAAGTTTCCGTTGACGGAATTATAATAACCAAAGCGGGTTATCAGCTAAATCTAAAAGAAAATACTCAAATAACCGTAAAAACAATGCCTTATGTATCAAGAGGCGGTTTTAAATTGGAAAAAGCAGTAAAGGAATTCAATTTAAATCTGAAAAATAAAGTTTGTTTGGATGCAGGTGCTTCAACAGGCGGATTTACCGATTGTATGCTTCAAAACGGGGCAAAAAAAGTATACAGTGTCGATGTCGGTTACGGACAAATTGCTTGGAAATTAAGAACGGATAACAGAGTTAAGGTTATTGAAAAAGTTAATGTTAAAAATTGCGATTTTTCCGATGTTTATGATGAATGTGATGAAGCAGCACAATTTGTATCAATGGATTTGTCTTTCATTTCAATAACAAAAGTATTACGTAACATTTTAAATTTAACGGACAAAAATAAATTTGAAATAGTTTCCTTAATCAAACCCCAGTTTGAAGCGGGGAAGGAACAAGTCGGGAAAAACGGAATAGTAAAGGATAAATCCGTACATATTGAAGTGCTTAATAATATTATAAACTATTGTAAAGATAGCTTGTTGACAGTTGAAGCGATAACATTTTCTCCCGTAAAAGGCGCGAAGGGGAACATAGAATATTTAATTTATCTTACAAATACCGGAAATGATAATGAAATTAATGCGGAAACGGTTGTAAATAAGGCGCATGAAACACTTATTGATTAACGGCAAGATTTAATTTGTGTTGAACCGGTTCTGCTTCAAATAAATCTCCAACACCGCATCCGATTGTTTCACATAATCTGTCCATATTATCATAAGAAGGTTGTGTTCTGCCATTTGCCCATGAATAAATGGTTTGCTGCGGAAGATCCAATACTTTTGCCAATTTATAAAGACTCCAGCCTCGTTTTATTTTTACGGTTTCTTTTATTTTGATTTTCATTTTCTCCTCCGTTAAACAATTTCTTATTAAATCTCCACATTAAAATTTGTTAATGATTTTATTTGCAAAATTTTTATGAATTATTCAACAATCTTATATAATATTATACAGTTGTTACATTTGTTAATATAGTATTTTGTTTAATATTTCGTACAAAAATATGAATATATATGTTAAAATTCATATAAAATGAGTATATGGTATATAAAATAACCGAAATAATGTGTATAATAAGAAATATATATTTATAAATATTTTTTTTGTAAATATGGGTATATAATATAATAAGAAATTTGTTAAGAGGGTTTGATATGAAAAAATTATTGTTATTGGGTATAGTTTTTTCCGTGGTTGGTATGATAAATACCGTTAAAGCCGCAGAAAATACGGAAAGTGACCCTCAGTTAATAAAAAATGCGATAGAAAAATATAAAGAAAAGAACTATTTGGGATGTATATCTGATTTAAGGTTATATGTATCGAAAGAGCCTTCAAGCGCAATTGCTTGGTATTATTTGGGAAATTCTTACATGAATATAGCCATGACTACTGAAGCACACAAAGCTTTTGATAAGGTGGTACAATTAAATACCGTACCTAAATTGACATCATACTCAATTCAGGCTGAATTATGTATGGAAAATGCCGATAAATGTAAGTATCACAATTTTACCTATGAAGAAATTAAAAAATTAAAGGCGGATCCTGCCGTGTTCATAAGTCAATATTTGGCTAAATTACAGAATTTTAATTCCTCCAGTTCTACTGATGCCGAAATTGAAAAATTGATAAAAGGCGGTTATTCAAATAATATCCATCCCGATGCCAGAGAATTCATAATGGAACAAAAAGCAAAGATGAAACAAATGGAAATCAATGCAAATAAAGCATACGTTAATGACGGTACTTCTTTTGCCATGTTATTGGAAAATAATCCCGCTGATAATACTTCTTATACGGATTTACTCAATTATTATAAAAATCCTCAGAATAAGAACGAATTAACACCCGAAATGATTCAATTAATGATGACTTCTAATATGTTAATGCCTAATTTATAAAATGGATATTAATATAATAAATAAGTTATATTATAAAGAAAAAGATTATTCCGGGATAAAAGAAATATTAAAAGATGAAAAGGATTCCCGGAGTTTTAATATTTTAGGTAAAATTTATCTTAATGAATTAAGACCTGATGAGGCTTTTGAATGTTTTTTCAAGGCGAATAATGCTATCAATTGCGGTTATACAAAATTTTTAACGGGTGAAATAAGTGAAGCAAAACTCATATTGATAACACAAAAAGGAATAAATCCTTTCGTAAATTGGTTATTATCGTTGATTGAAATTGTAGAAAATAAAAATTCATACGTTTTGACATATTTTGGAATAAGAAATTTTTATGAACAAGATTTGGAAATGCTGTTTAAGTACAAACAAAAAGAGGCTATAGAGAAAATAATAAGAAGTAATCCCGAAATATCAAGGTATAACAGAGAAATATACAAATACAGTGCGAGAGTAATGTTAAATAATGATTATCTTGAAGCGGCAGAGGACTTAATAAAAAAGAGCATTGATATATATTATAAAGATCCGGAAACACATTTTATAGCAGGCGAAATAGAAGAGAAAAAAGGGAATATGGAAGATGCAAAAAAATATTATAAAAATGCACTTGAAGTTAACGGTATATACCTGCCTGCGGAAATAAAACTAAAATATTTAAATAACTGATTGTATAATTTATATTATGGTGTAGAATATTATTATAAGAGTCTTATTAGGAGAAATAAATCAATGTTTGAACGTTTTACCGAAAAGGCTATAAAAGTGATAATGCTTGCACAAGAGGAAGCAAGAAGACTAGGTCATAATTTTGTAGGAACCGAACAGGTATTACTCGGGTTGATAGGCGAAGGCACCGGAGTTGCGGCAAAGACATTAAAGACAATGGGTGTTACGCTTAAGGATGCGAGAGTTGAAGTAGAAAAAATTATAGGCAGAGGTTCTGGCTTTGTAGCGGTAGAAATTCCTTTTACGCCGAGAGCAAAAAGAGTATTGGAATTGTCATGGGATGAAGCCAGACAATTAGGTCATAATTATATAGGAACGGAACATCTTCTTTTAGGGTTAATACGTGAAGGTGAGGGTGTTGCGGCAAGAGTATTGGAAAATTTGGGTGTAGACTTGAATAAAGTCCGCAGTAATGTAATAAAAATGCTCGGTGAAACAAAACCTACAGCTGCGGCTACCGCTTCTACGGCATCATCGGGCAAAACAAAGACTCCGAGTTTGGATGAGTTCGGAACCGATTTAACGCTTGCTGCGCAGGAACAAAGATTAGATCCCGTTGTCGGCAGAGAAAAAGAAATTGAACGAGTTATTCAAATTCTTGCAAGAAGGACAAAAAATAATCCCGTATTGCTGGGGGAACCGGGTGTCGGTAAAACTGCAGTTGTTGAAGGATTGGCGGCAAGAATAGTAAATTCTGAGGTGCCTGATATACTCGACGGTAAAAAAGTCGTTCAGCTTGATATGGGGTTATTGGTTGCAGGTACGAAATACAGAGGCGAATTTGAAGAAAGACTTAAAAAAATAATGGATGAAATTCGTCAAGCCGGAAATATTATACTTGTTATTGATGAAATGCATACATTAATAGGTGCAGGTGCTGCAGAAGGTGCCATAGATGCGGCAAACATTCTAAAACCGGCTTTATCAAGAGGTGAAATACAGGTTATTGGTGCTACAACATTAGATGAATACAGAAAATATGTTGAAAAAGACCCGGCTCTTGAAAGAAGATTTCAGTCTATTATCATAGAAGAACCTTCCGTAGAAGATACAATAGAAATTATAAAAGGATTAAAGCCGAAGTATGAAGAACACCATAAGTTGAAAATATCCGATGATGCAATAGTCGCAGCTACGGAACTTTCTTATAAATACATTACGGACAGATTTCTTCCCGATAAAGCAATAGATATTATAGATGAAGCGGCTTCCAAATTGAGAATACAGACAAGTGCGCTTCCGCCTGAGGGTAAGGAACTTGAAAAAGAACTTAAAGAAGTAATAAAACAAAAAGAAGATGCCATAAGAAATCAAGAATTTGAAACAGCTTCAAATCTTCGCGATGATGAAGCGGATTTAAAAGAAAGAATTCGTGAAATGTCCATGAAATGGCGGGAAGATAACGAAGATAACAAACCTACGGTTACTGCGGAGCAAGTGGCTCAAGTTGTAAGTCAAATGACGGGTATTCCGACAACAAAAATAACCGAAGGTGAAAGTGAAAGGTTATTAAAACTTGAAGAAACTCTTCATAAAAGAGTTATCGGTCAGGAACAAGCTGTTGTTGCTTTATCAAAGGCTATAAGAAGAGCAAGAGTCGGTTTAAAATCACCTAATAGACCAATCGGAAGTTTCATATTCTCAGGTCCTACGGGTGTTGGTAAAACGGAACTTGCAAAAGCCTTAGCTGAGGCTGTATTCGGCAGTGAAGATAATATGATTCGTGTTGATATGTCGGAATTTATGGAAAAACATTCAACCGCGAAATTAATCGGCTCACCTCCGGGATATGTCGGATACGATGACGGCGGTCATTTAACCGAAATAATCAGGAAAAAACCATACAGTGTAATTCTTTTTGATGAAATCGAAAAGGCACACCCGGATGTATTTAATATAATGCTGCAAATACTTGATGACGGCAGATTAACCGATTCAAAGGGCAGACATATTAACTTTAAAAATACAATTATAATCATGACAAGTAACGTCGGTGCAAGCATGATTACAAATACAAGCAAACTTGGATTTAGCGTTGCCGAAGATGAGCAAAAAGATAAATATGAAAAGCTAAAAGATACGGTTATGGAAGAAATGAAAAAATCATTCCGTCCCGAATTCTTAAACAGAATAGATGATATTATCGTATTTGCTCATTTGTCTAAACCTGAAATTCGTCAAATTGTTGATTTAATGTTAAATGATTTATTCAAACGCTTGGAATCACAAAATCTTACAATAGAAGTAACTGAAGAAGTTAAGGATTATTTGGGCGAAGCGGGATACTCGGAAGCCTACGGCGCAAGACCGTTGAGAAGATTAATTCAGAAGAAAATTGAAGACGGATTGGCTGAAGAAATCCTCTCCGGCAAGTATACCGAAGGCAACAAGATAGTTCTTAAGCTCAAAGATGAAAAGATTGTATTTGAATGTGAAAAAGCATAATTAAGAATTTAAAAATCCCCCTAAAAATGGGGGGCTTTTTTTTTATAAAAAAAATGATATAATAAAAATATGAGAAAAATATTATTAAACTGTTTATCTTCATATTCATCCGACACCTGAAGTGAGTGTTCATTTTACAGTGTCATTTTTTAATTAGAAAGAAGAAAAGGCGGTTTTTATGCATAGGTTTGCGCTACGTTTTTCTGTAGCATTCATGTTATTGGCATTAACAATGATGTTTTGTCTTGTATTTTTTAATATGCAGTCAATACTAAGCGGAAATAAGCTTGTTTTATTTGCTTTTGTTAATTCCGTAATTCTTGTTATCGTGGGAATATTTTTCATTATATTTAAAGAAAGAATTTTCTTATATTTAGAAAATTACAGAAGAGAAAAGCAGATATAAATATTAAAGAAAGTCACCCCAATAGGTTTTAGATTTATTTTGAGGATGTATGTTTTTTAAAGCGAAATATGCACATCCCCAGCCAATGTTGCCAGTTTTACTGCATTCCTTTGAAAATTCCATACCCGAACCATCTGTTTGTCCATCTGGCGGATTATTTTTATCATCCGTTCCCATAGGAATAACCCTGTTATCCTTTGTAAAAACAAAAAGAAAATAATCAAAGCCTATCCTGTTAGGTCCTTTAATGCCGTTTACATCAACACAAACGACGGGGCCGTTATATAATAAGGGAGGATCATTAAATTTATATAAAGTTCCCGATAAATCCGATACAAAACCGGTATTATCACAATATCCAAATACTTTGGGCTGAGTACCGGATATGTTTTTTAAACTATATTTATTATCTAAATTCTCGGTTTGTGTATTCCACGTATCCTTTGATGCATAACCGGATGTATTATAATATGATATGAATTTGTTAAGACAAGTACCTACTGCGCCAGATGCACCGGCAGTTCTACTGCAATATTCCGTAAAACTTATGCCCTCATTAAAGAAAAATTTTTCCGAAAATTGGTTTAATCCGCTGTATGCTTTTAAAAATCTTGATTCCAAATCCTTTTTCATAATATTTTGATTTAGTTCGGGAATGGTTATTGCGGCTATTATTCCAATAATCACAATTGTTATAAGTACTTCCGAAAGTGTAAAACCATTTTTTTTAAATATAATTTCCCGAGACATAAATTAAACTTCCAAAATGACTGTTGCAATTATAATATATCAATTTTTACGTATTGTCAATACGTATAAACTTAGGGGATTTAAATATATTCTTTATGTATTATGAATACGGGTATTTATAAAAAATTAGGCAAGAATATAAAAAAAAGAAGGCAGGAACTTGGTTATACTCAGCAGGAGCTAGCGGATAAAATAGGTAAAGGGCTTAATTTTGTCGGTAAGGTAGAAATTGCATTTTCTAAACCTTCATTGGATACGGTAATAGAAATAGCCAAAGCCTTAGATGTTAAATTAAAAGACCTTTTTGATTTTGATAAATAATTTTACTTTTTCTCGAATACTTCAACAGCTTTATATGAACTTCGTGCCAACGGAGAAAAGAAGGTATGTTTTATACCCATGCTTTTGGCAATAGCGGTCAGTTCATCATATTCTGACGGCTCATAGTATTTAATTACGGGCAAATGAGATTTTGAAGGCTGAATATATTGGCCAATCGTGACAATATCGCATTTTATTTTAACCAAATCTTCAAATACTTTGATAAGTTCATCTTTAGTTTCGCCAAGCCCCAGCATTATGCCTGTTTTAGTTAATATATTTGAATGCTTTTTTATATAATCCAAAAAATCAAGTGATTGATTGTAATTTGCCTGCGGCCTTGCTTTTTTATATAAAGAAGGAACCGTTTCTATATTGTGATTGAATACATCAGGTTTCGCTTTAATTACAATATCAACAGCATCTTTATTTCCTTTAAAATCAGGGGTTAAAACTTCTACCCTGACATTTGGGGTTAATTTTCTTATTTCATATATAACGTTTGCAAAATGAGATGCACCGCCGTCAGGAAGGTCATCTCTTGTTACAGAGGTTATAACGGCATACTTAAGCCCGAGTTTTAAAATGGCATCTGCTATTTTTTGCGGTTCTTTGGGACTTAATATTTCGGGCTTTCCCGCTGAAACATTACAAAATCTGCAGTTGCGGGTGCATATATTACCCATAATCAAAAACGTTGCCGTATTTTTAGAGTAACATTCATTTTTATTAGGGCATCTTGCTGCCTCACACACCGTATTTAAACAATAATCTTTAAGTGTATGCCTTACCAGCTTTGTTTTTTCGGTATCTATTATTCCGCGCTTTAAATATTCGGGCAGTCTTAATTTTTCCATATTTTGATTATATCTTAAATATTTAATTTGTCCGAGTAAATTTTTACGATAAGCCGAAGGTGTGAGTAAAAATTTGCGAGTGGCGTTTTGAAAAGGTGAGCAACTTTACGGTTGCGAGGAGCAAGCGTAATGTTGCGACACTAGATTAAATTTAAAGATTTTTTTAACTAATTTTATTTTGCCGTCAGTAACGGTTCATTATCTTCAAAAGTAAATTCAATAAAATCATCCTCATTCACGGGAAAATTAAAGCTTTGTAAAGTTTCCTGATTAGAATTTTGTGCAAACGATTCATTAAAATATGAAATTCCCATATATAACGAAAATATAAGCAAACTTGTTACCATAAATCCCAATACAACTGCCGCACGTTTGTATACATTTTCAAAATTATCTTTATTTTCGTCACGCAGTTTTTTTATAACTTTTTTTGAAAAATTAATATTTAAGTTATTTTTATATGCGGTAATTGAATTTTTAATGCTGTTTTTTAAGCAGTAAGCATTTGCCAATTCGGCTCTTGCCGGTTTTGATTTCAATAAATATTTCCTGAATTTTATGCTTTCGTCATAGCATAATTCATCGTCTATGTACGGAGAAATATTTTTATAAAACATTTCGTATTCGTGAATATTGAATATCTTATTTGCTTCAATCTTTTCAAATTCGTTAAGCATTCGTTGATATTCAAAATGCAAATTAGAAATAATATTTTTCATTTCCAAATATTTCTGATAACAATCCGAACAATATTTAAAATGGTTTTCGATGAAGGCTTTATCATTATCGTTTAGTTTATTTTCAATATACAAAGCAAGTAAAGAAACAACTTTTTTACAAACTGATTTATTCAATTTATAATCTCCTCATTTAAGTTAAATACGGTTTAAGACATTCCTGCAGTTTATTTCTGGCTCGTGAAATACGTGATTTTACCGTACCAACACTTGTGTTGGTAATTTTAGCAATTTCATCATAGCTAAGTCCTTGCAATTCTCTCAGAATTATAACGAGCCTGAAATGTTCCGGCAGTTTTCCTATCATTTCACGAATAATATCTGTAAGCTCTCTGCCCATTGTTTTTTCGTCAGGTTTTAGCGTATTATCACAAATATTCAAAAGAGAACTGTCGTTATTCTCATCATTCAGCCAAAAAGATTCAATAGAAACGGAATCCGGTATTTTTTGTTTTTTTCTCAATTCATCATAAAAAAGGTTAGAAATAATTTGACCGAGCCAGGATTTGAACAGTTTTGGATTTTTGAGATTTTTAATATTTTTTGAAACTCTAAAAAGCGCTTCTTGAGTTAAGTCTGAAAGATTTTCACGGTCAGCGCCCAAATAGCAGAAGGATGCAAAGACATTTTTTTGTTCACGTCTGATTAATTCTTCTAAAGCATCGTAATCATCTTCCTGTGCGGTACATATTAAATCGTATAAATTCATTTCTCTGTATTTTCTTTTTGACATACCTTTCAAAATAGACCTCTGTCATTAAAACTGTTCTTGTCATATAAATAAGCAAAATAAACGCTTAAAACTATGACCTGACAGGATAGACAACAGGATATACATTTAATAAATATGAAAATAATTGCGGATATAATTTAAAATTTTCGATAAAAAAACTTGACTATGCATTATGCTTTAGATAAACTTATAAATATCAACAAGGTCCCATCGTCTAGAGGCCTAGGACACATCCCTTTCACGGATGCGGCAGGGGTTCAAATCCCCTTGGGACTACCATTTTTA
>CANRHJ010000011.1 GCA_947630355.1 Candidatus Gastranaerophilales bacterium
GCTTTTGAAGACGATAAATCATTTGATTCGGGTGAATTTATTTCGGTTACTGCAGAAAGTGCTCTTGTAGGCGGTGTTGTAGGCAGCATTATGGGTAGTGCTAACGGTGCTATGAAATCGTGCGGTATTTTAAAGCATGGCGGTATGGTGAAAGGCTCTTCTTCGGCTATTCAAAACGCTACCAACCAAGACGTTGTTGCCAATTCTTTATGCAGTGCCGAATACAAAGTTCTTAATGACAGAATTCGCAATATTGTATCTTAATTAATTTCATATAATATATACAAAGCAAGGTGTTTTTCCTTGCTTTTTCGTATATTATATTTATATGATTAATTTTGATTCATTAACTTTAAAAATATTTCTTGATGACAATATAAATTTTTTAAAAGGAGCTAAAATACAAAAAATTCAGCAGCCTTCGCGTTATGAATTAATTTTTTATATTCGTAATTGCCGCGAACAGAAAAAACTTTATATCAACTTTCATCCTGAGTTTTATCATTTATGTTTTATGTCTGAAGAAAATGAAAAGCGCCGAAATATTACCATCCCAAAATCTGCGCCTATGTTTTGTATGTTATTAAGAAAATACCTTCAAAATTCAAAGATTGTTGATGTTAGAGTCCCCAAATATGAAAGAATTTTTGAAATTTATTTTGAGTATTTCGATGAATTAAATGAAAAATCATTATTATGTCTTGCGGTTGAACTTATGGGAAAGTACAGTAACGTTATATTATATAGTTTTGATACTAATATAATAATTGGCTGTGCTCATAATGTAAGCTCCGAAAAAAGCCGTTACAGAGAACTTTACGGTTCACTTCCTTATGTGTATCCTTTTAAACAAAAAAAGAAAAATCTTTTGAAAACTGATTTTAATTCTTTCAAAGAAAATATTAATAATCTGTCATCTAAATATTATTATTTAGTAAATTCTATTGTTGAAGATTTTTCCCTCTGTTATAAAGATGAAGAACTTTATAATAAATTGGTTGATTTTCTGTCTCAAAAAAGTTATGACACGTATATAAAAAATGATTATTCAAAATATTCACTTTATGATTTGGGAAATAGTTTTAAGGTGAGTAATGTCAATGAAATGATAGATGAATATTTTTCGTTTCACCAGAAAAAACATATATTTAATGATTTAAAATTAAAAGCGGAAAGAATTATTAAATCAAATTTAATTAAATTATATAATTTGAAGAAGAAGCAGGAAGATGAAATTGCGAAGTATGAGAAGGCGTTTTCATACAAGAATAAAGCTGATATTTTAATGGCTAATTTATATTATTTATCGTCTGGTCAAAAAAAGGTTAAACTCTCAGATTTTGACGGAAATGAGATTGAAATTGATTTAGATGAAAATATGAGTATTAAAGATAATGCAAACAGATATTATACTTTATATAAGAAAATAAAAAAAGGATATGAACATGCTTGTTCGCTAATAAAAGAAACAAATTCAGGGATATTATATTTTGAAGAACAGGAATATTTCTTAAATAATTCAGTTGAATTAAATGAGATTGCCGGGATATATAAAGAATTGACCGAAGATAGTAAAGAGAAAGCGGAATTATCGTTATCTGTTGTTGATTTTATTGAATATAACGGGGTAAAAATATATATAGGCAAAAATAAGAAACAAAATGATTATATTTTGTCTAAAATTTCGGACGGGAATGATATATGGTTTCATACTCTTAATGCTCCGGGTGCTCATATTCTGGTTAAGAGGAACAATCAAAAAGATATTATTTCAGATGACATAATTCTAAAAGCAGCTAAAATTACCAAAGATTTTTCATCACAAAAAAATAACTCCAAGACTTCCGTAATTTATACTTTGAGAAAATATGTTAAAAAGGCCGGCAATAAACAGGCTTTTGTTACATATAAAAACGAAACGGAAATTATTATTTAAATCTGGTAAAATCCTTAAAGATTTCCGCAGTTTTTTTATCTTGTTCCAAATTGCTTAAACCGGAATTTATTTGTGAGTTTTTAAGATTTAAATCATCTCTTACACGTTTTTTAGTATTTCTTTCGTTAATTATAGGTAACAAAACACCCAAGAAGAGCGGAACAAGAACAATTACGGAAAGTGCGGTAAATCTTGCATTTAAAGTTTTTGCTTTTGTAACCCAAGCATTATTTTTTTCTTTAAATAATTCGGTTAATTTTTTAATTTCGTCAGAACCTTTTGCTTTTGATAAAATTTCTTTTATTGTTGCATTATCGGCTGTAGCAAGGTCTTTACCCTCTTTTGATAAAAGTTCCTGAACAATATTTTTAGATTTATCGGTTAGGCTGAATACTTTTGAAAGGTTTCCGCCCTGACCTTCAATAAATTCACAAAAACCTTTAATTCCGTCTTTATATTTTTCAATTCCGGAATATTTAGAAACAATTTGATCCGAAGAAAGTACACTAACACCATTTATCGGTCTGATATAATCAAACAATCTTTTAAGAATACTTTGATTTTTAAAACCTGTTTGTTTGGAAGCTAAAACAAGCCCCGATTTATTTTCATTAAATTTAGAAAATACTTTTCTGAGAGCTTTTTCACCAAAACACATTACTGCACACGTAGTAACATCACGTCTTATAATTTCTTCGCGGTCGTATTTATCTTTAGCTTGTCTTATACGCGGGAACAAGATACCAAAGCCCATAATACCGAGTAAAAGCGGGAAAGAAACGTTACAGCCCTGAAATTCAATACCTTTTCCTATTCTTCCTAAAAGACCGTTGTCGGTAAGTCTGTTCGCAAGGCCGGCAGCTGAAACGAATGAAGGTTTTGATTTATCAACCTGTTTATGTGTGTCAAGAGATTTATCATTAATGGTTTCTTCTTTCATTAAACCTTTTAAACCTGCATTATCTTTACCTTCCGCTTTATTATATAGCTTGGGTATTACTTGTAAGAATGTCATTACGGCACTATACATTATTGTAATTGCGGCTAATCTTCCTAAAACTTTGTTTGCGGATAATTTTTTTACATAATTTACGACTTCACTGCTTGATTTATTTGCAGATTTTTTAACGACATCATCAGCATACGATACCAAGAAATTAGCGGTATCTTTAAAAGAAGCTGATGCTCTGTCGGAAATTACGGCACGTGTAAAATCTGTATGAGCAACATCTTGCGCGCTGCCTTTTACTGCATTTACAAAATCATCAGACATTTCTGAAATAGCATTTTTTAAAACTTTCTTGCCTGCGGAAGAACTTTCCGTAAGTTTTTTTGAAAAAGCAGCTGCCATTTTTACGGTATCGGCTGAAGCTCGTTGTTCACCTTTAGAATTCTTCAGTATTTCCGTAAATGCATTTTCGAAAAATTCTTGTTTTGTTACGGCTTTTCCTGCATTCTCTAATGCATGGACATGAATATCTCCGAATGACTTAATAAGTTTCATCGGAATTTCAGTTGCTTTTCCGGCTATTCTTTTACCCGCAAAAAGCAGTGCTGCAGGAATTGCAAACATACTCGGTCCCGTTAAAAATTCTCTTGAGGCTTCTTTCAGTGCAAATCTTATATTTTTTTGACCTTTATTTTCTTTTCTGTTTCTCATTAACCCCATTATGGGACGCGGCAAGTTTGTACCTATCATATCCTGTAAGGTAAATGATACGAATAATCCGCCGTTTTCTATTGCATTGGCTACGCCCAAGCAAAATGAATCTAAAGGACCTTTAAATGCCGGGTTTTTCCTTTTTATTTCTTGTTGGTTGTTTCTACCTTTAGTTAACTTATTCGGAATGGTTTGACTGATTTGATTGATTTGCATATTATTCCCAAATATATTTGTATATTCCCTTATCTTAAATGTTTGACAATCTCAAAATTTGCTATTTTTAGCATAAATCATTAAATATTTTTACAAAAGTTTAATAAGTGTACTTAGTATACTTAATATATAATCATATTTCAAGTCTATACCGTTATTATTATTAACTTTGCTTTACATTTATTTCGATTATTGGACGAAAAAAACAGGTTAGGTAATAATATTATTGATGTCTCTTTTACTAATTTTTCTTCCTTATTATTTACATAAGGAAGTTTTTTTATTCAAATTCAAATTTTACGGTTAAGTCTGCTTTTTGTTCACCTGATAATGGTTTTTGTCTCCATAGTTTCAGATATAATTCTTTTTGTCCGTTTCTTAACCGTTCTTCTTCGGGGATAATAAAGCGAAAACCAGCTGTCATAGGTGACCAATTATTGCATCCGCCTTCCACCTGACAAGAATTACCGCTGTGGATTACGTCTTTAAATTGCGATACGCTGTTACATACGTTTTTTTCATCAATGCATTTTATTTTTAGTGTTGATTTTTGGGGGTCAAGATAAGCATATGAATAATTTAAATCTACCGCATTCAGTCCGTTAAAAATAAAATTTGAGTATGATGATATTAAAGGAAGCTGCCGGTATTTTACCGTTAATTCCATATTTTGTTTTGAATATAATCCCTTTAAAGGTGCCATGTTTTGTGTAAAAAAGAGACAATAATCGTGTTTACTTTCATCATAAGGCAGATAGAACGGGTAATCTATATATACAATAAGGTCAGGATTAAAAATAAATCTGCCGTATTTAGACTCTCCGTCTACAAATGCGCCTTTCCCGTTTTCACGGCAGACGTAATTCTTTATCCAAGGTTTACCGTCTTGTATTCCTCCGAATAAATATTCCGAAGGCTCGTAATCTTTATCTGCTATTAAACTATGTATTATTGCTTTTTTTCGTATTTCTAATATTTCTGCCTTTGTTTTGTAACTCAAATTTTCTAACAGATTTATGGCTATTGGTGACCGGTCATTAGCCCCCAGTGCTTTTTTCGGAGATAAAAAACCTATTATTCCTACAACTATGCATAATATTAACAAGATATCTATAATTTTAGTTTTCATTTTCATTTTATATTCCCTTGTTATTCTTGTTATAATTTATTTTAACATAAATAAATAAATTGACTTCATTTAATTATATGGCTTTTAATATAAATAAGAAAGGGAAATATATGATTTTAGATAAAGTGGATAGTCCGCAAGATTTAAAAGAGCTTTCAATAAAAGAATTAAACACATTAGCTGAAGAAATAAGGGAATTAATTATAAAAAAAGTTAATGTTACAGGCGGACATATGGGGCCGAACTTAGGTGTAATAGAAGCTACAATTGCTTTGTATTATGTCTTTAATCCTCCTAAGGACAAAGTGGTTTTTGATGTTTCACATCAATGTTACACTCATAAAATATTAACGGGACGAAAAGAAGGGTTCCTAAATCCTGATAAATATTGGGAATATACAGGTTATACAGCACCGGAAGAAAGTATTTATGACTTATTTAAAGTCGGGCATACTTCCACTTCCGTAAGTCTGGCACTTGGTGCCGCTAAAGCAAGGGATATAAAAGGGGAAAAAGATAATGTTATTGCTTTAATCGGCGACGGTTCGTTAAGCGGCGGTGAAGCTTTGGAAGGACTTAATAATGCCGCTTGCATAAACAGCAATTTTATTGTAATTATCAACGATAATGATATGTCTATTGCCGAAAATCACGGCGGTTTATATAAAAATCTTAAATTACTCAGGGAAACAAACGGAAAAGCCGAATGTAATATTTTTAAATCTTTGGGATTTGATTATCTTTACGTTAATGACGGCAATAATATTTATAAATTAATTGAAGCATTTACGATAGTAAAAAATATAAAACATCCAGTTGTGGTTCATATTAATACCGTCAAGGGGAAGGGACTGCTTCCTGCCGAACATAACAAAGAAGCTTTCCATTTTATTATGCCGGGTACTCTTGATATTAATGAAGAAAAACAGGATTTTGTTATTGATGAAACTTATAATACGGTTACTAATGATTTTATTTGGGAAAAAGTTAATTCGGATTCTTCTGTAGTGGTTGTTAATGCTGCAACTCCCGGCGTTTTCGGATTTACAAAAGATGTCCGAATGAAATTCGGAACAAGTTATACAGATGTAGGTATTGCTGAAGAACATGCTGCTGCATTTTCTTCAGGTATGGCAAAAATGGGGGCTAAACCTATTTGGATGGTGCTGAGTTCTTTCATCCAAAGAACTTATGATCAGTTATCTCAAGATATTTGTTTGAATAATTCACCTGTAACTATATTGGTTTATTGGGGCGGAATATCTGATGCCGATGCTACTCATTTGTGTGTATTTGATATTCCTCTAATTTCCAATATTCCGAATATGGTCTACTTGGCGCCGGCTAATAAAGAAGAATATCTTGCGGTTCTAAATTGGTCCGTTAATCAAAAAAAATACCCGACAGCAATCAGAGTACCGTCAGATCCGCTTGTTTCAACAGGTGTTCCGGATAAAACCAATTATTCGATATTAAATAAATATAAGCTTATATATAAAGGTGAAAAGATTGCACTCATAGGACTTGGCAATTTCTTTAATCTTGCCGTTAATGTTAAAGAAGAAATTAAAAATAAGCTAAATATTGATGCAACATTAATCAATCCTGTGTTTATTACGGGATTGGATGAAGAATTACTGGAAAATCTTAAAAAAGACCATGATATTGTAATAACGCTTGAAGATGGTGTTATAGAAGGAGGATTTGGCGAAAAAATTGCAAGGTTCTACGGCTGCTCTGATATGAAAGTGTTAAATTTCGGCGCTAAAAAAGAGTTTACCGACAGAATAAATATTGATGAACTTTATAAAAGGTATCATCTTACTAAAGAACTGATTACGGACGATATAGCGAAGTGCTTAAACTTAAATTGCCCGAGTAAATAATAAGGAGGATTAATGAAAGTATTATTATTAAACGGTTCACCGCATGAAAAGGGAAATACATATTTATCTTTGACTGAAATATCAAAGACACTGAAAAAAGACGGAATAGAGTCGGAAATATTTTATATAGGTAGAGGTCCCGTTGCATCTTGTATGGGCTGCGGAGCTTGCTCAGAACTTGGCAGGTGTGTATTTGATAAGGATAAAGTAAATGAATTTGTTGAAAAGATGATTGATGCCGATGCTTTAATAGCTGCATCTCCCGTACATTATGCCGGAGCTACGGGTGCTATAACTTCTTTTCTCGGCAGAGCATTCTTCTCGGGATGGAGATCAGGGAAAAATGTTTTCAGGCTTAAACCCGCAGCTGCTGTGGCTGTAGCAAGAAGAGCAGGCACAAGTTCAACACTGGATCAAATTAATAAATACTTCGGAATTTCTCAAATGCCGATTATTTCGGGAAGATATTGGAATAATGTACACGGTCTGACACAAGGTGAAGTTAATCAGGATTTTGAAGGTCTGCAAAATTTAAGATTTCTTGCTCATAATATGGCTTATTTCTTAAAATGTCAGGAAGCTGCACAAAAATGCGGTATTTTACCTCCTGAGGAAGAAAATGTTAATTTCACTAATTTTGTAAGATAAATCTCTATGAATAAACTAATATGTTTTTTGAACAGCAAAAATAACCTTATATTTAAAGTCGTATTGCTATTGATGTTTATTTTAACATTGATAGTAATCTTTAAATATTCTCAGTATACATGCCTTTGGGATGATGATATAACTTGGGGAAATTATGCTAAAAATGAAACAATCTTTGATTGTTTATTATTTTCTTCTCCTTATCATGGCAGCGGGTATATAGGTTTTTTCTTATGTAAATTCTTAAATATTGAATTGCCATGTTTGTTAAATATTCATCCTTATGACTTTGCTATGTCTTATAATACCTTAATTAAAGCCGTTTTGATTTTTTGTATTTTTTTAACTTACGGTGCTGCTGCAACAATTTATAAAAAATCAAAAATAGTTTATTTGTTAACAATTTTTTTAATTATTTTTTATATACCTTTCGCTATTTACAGATTTAGAGCCCAAGTACTCTTTGTTAACTATAATTTTTACAGATACTTCTTTTCTTTATTATTTTTACTGCCGTTTATAAATATGTTGGGAATAAGAATAACTTCATCCGATATAAAAAATAAATTTGCAGATCTTATTTTAATGTGTTTATTTGCATTTGTTATCGGTACTGCCGTTGAATTGGAATTTTATGCTTGTTTTTTATTATTTTGTTTAATATTCTGTTTTAATATTGCTCTTAAATTGTTATGCTGTTTTGCTAAAAATAAAGAGTTTTTTAATCAATTTAAATTTAAATGCGATGCTTACTTTTTTGTCCCTTTAATATTCCTTGTTTTAGCAATATATTTATTTACTAATTCAATAGGATATAAAATGATAGCCGAAGAAAGGGGAATTTATGACGTTCATCTTTCCGCTGAATTTATTAAATATTTTTCCAAATTGTATTTTCATAAAATTTTTATAGAATTTTATTATTATTGGATATTATTTTTCTGTTTTTCAATTCCTTCTTTTATCTTTGCATATAAAAGAAAAGAAGTTAATAAATGTATTTATCCGCTATTAATTATAATATCAATTCTTATTACTTGGTATTTATTGATACTATGTGTTAATAATAACGGCGGAGTTACTTTCTTGGATCATTACAATATTATGTTTTTATATGGTATGTTAATTATTATTCCGTTATTAATGTACATATCGTATTTTACTAAAGTTATGTATGAAAAAAATGTAAGCAGGGTAATTTACAATATTGTGTTAAGTATATTGTTTATAATATCTGGTATAGCCTTGCAATATGAATTTATAAATAATGAGAAAATTAATTACAAATATTTTTTTACAATGCGAATAGTTAATAGGTTTACAAAAGAGGTTTATACCCTAGAAAAAATAATGAGATTTTATTATCTTCAAAATAAGACTCCGGTTTTGCCTTATTGGCCGGAGTTCAATTGGATTTATAAAAATGGGGAGCATGGGTTTAATGAACTTATAAAAAGTAATATAACAGATACATATTATCCTAAAATTTATAAAGATAACATATCTGCGGAAAAGGGATATTATTTTGATGAGAATGCTTTGCAAAAATTTTATGATGAGGGCGGAGCTATTTATAATTATGAATTAGAAGATATAAAATTTTCACGTTTAAAAGATAAAGACTTTGTCTTAAATAAAAAAGCAAATTTAGAGAATATTGATAAATTTATTGATGATAGATATCCTCAAAAAGATTAATTGCTCTTAATATAGCTTTATCCATGTTTTGATAAACGTAATCACCGAGCCTGCCTAAAAAATAAACATTATTAATGCTTTGTGCTTTTTCCAGATACTTGTTATACAAATTTCTGTTGTTAGTATTGGGAATAGGATAAAATCTTTCATTTTTTCCTGCTTCAAAAAACTCGGAATATTCTTTGGCAATTACGGTTTTATCTGATTTATCGTTCAGAAAATGTTTATATTCATTAATTCTTGTATAATCATAATTGCAAGGGTAGTTAACAATTGAATTGGGCTGATAATATTCACAATTTTTTTCTTCGAATTTAAAATAAACGCTTCTGTAAGGTAATTGTCCAAATTCGTAATTAAAATATTCATCAACGGAGCCCGTATAAAAAATCTTATCAAAAGACTCTTTTATTTGAGAAAAATCGGTATTTAAAATGACTTCAATATTCGGATGATTAAGCATATTTTCAATAAGTTTGGTATAGCCTTCAAGCGGGATGCCTTGATATTTATCCTGAAAATACCTGTCATCTCTGCCTATTAGAACGGGAACTCTTGCCGTAACGGAATTGTCCAATTCTTCAGGTGTTACGCCCCATTGTTTTATTGTGTAATAAAGAAATATTTTTTCATATATATAATTAGCAAGGAAGTTTAAATCTTTATCATCTTGGTTTTTAAATTCGGAAATAGGCACTTTAGTGTTGTATTTAAACTTATCAAGCAATTTTTCTTCCAAGCGCAGGGCAAGTGTTTTTGGGAAAATTTTATATAAGGTATTAATGTTAAAAGGGAGCGAAATCCCGATACCGTCAACAATTGCATAACCTTTATGCATATATTGATTAAAGTCACAAAAAGGCTTTAAGAAATTCCATACTTTTTCGCTTTCAGTATGAAAAATATGCGGGCCGTATTTATGAATCATAATATTGTTGTTGTCTCTGTAATCAAAAGAATTACCTGCGATATGAGCTCTTCTGTCGATTACGATAACATGTTCATTTAATTTTTCGGCGATAAGGAAAGCTAAAACAGCGCCTGAAAATCCTGCTCCAACAATTAAATTTTTACTCATAATTTCTCCGTTTATGAAATCATAATAACATAAATAATGCTTTAAGACTAAAAGGAAATTAATCTTAAACATAGTAACTTATATAATTGAAAAGCCTGTTGATTATAACTATATCTGATGAAGGTTATAATTTAAGGCTTTAATCTTGCAAGAAATAAAGAACGGATTAAAAAAAATATTATTAATGGCAGTAATGGTAAAAATAAGTTTGCCCGTATCTGCTGCGGAGGTTAATTGTTATGATGATTTTCAACAGGAATATACAAAAGAATGTGCAAATAATGAAATAATATTAACCGATGATATTGCGGCGGCGCGGGCAATAGGTACTCCTGCGGCTGATTTAACCATAATAGAAGGACACGGGCATGTAATAGACGGTAATCACTGCGGCGGTATAGAGTTGAATGAACATAAGAAATTGGAAGTTAATGATGTAATTTTAAAGAATTTCACGAGTTTGCACGGCGGTGTAATAAACAATAACAGCGGATGTAAGGTAGAAAGTTTATCAGGTGAATTTACCGATAATTATGCACAAGGCGAGGGAGGAGTTCTGTTTAATGACGGGGAAATAGGCAGTTTAAAAGGAGAATTTAATAATAATACATCGGAAAATAACGGCGGAGTGATATTTAATGATTATTCCGGTACGGTAGACGAAGTGGAGGGTTCGTTTACGGGTAATAAAAGTGTGCATTCCACAGGCGGCTCTGTATGCAATTTTGGTCAAATAGAAAAAATATCAGGGGCCTTTAGTTCAAATTCCGCTTCGGAAGGAAATGGCGGTGCTATTAATAATATAAATTACATAGGTTCAATAGAGGGAAATTTTGAAAACAATTACGCAAAAGAATCTGGCGGGGCAATTTTTAATACTAATACGATAAATCAAATAAGAGGTGTATTCAGAGATAATTTATCTGATTGTGAAGCGGATTATACCGGCGGCGGCGCCATATTAAACTACGGGAATATAAATAAACTCTCGGGTAAGTTTGAGAATAATATATCAAAAGGGAGGGGAGGTGCTATATACAATGCATACGGAACCATTAATATTATATCTGATGAAGAAGAAACGGTATTTTCCGGGAATACCGATATGACAGGTTCAAATGCAATATATAATGACAGCGGATTTATTAATCTGAATGCCGGAAATTATGACATTGTGATTAATGATGCCATATCCGGCGGGAATACTTAGGATGAGTCTGATTCAATTATAAATATAAATTCACCCGATGTAAGCGGTGTAAATTACGGGAATGTAATTTTAAGAAATGATATTTCGGATAATATCGTAAATATGTATAATGGGACTTTAAAACCCGAATATAACAGTGAAACGGGAACATACGGTAATTTTACCGATAACGTTAAATTTAACTATTTTGGCGGTTGTATAGATTTAAGAGATAATAATTTACACAACACTAATTTCGGTAATTTAACATTAAATAATAATATGGATTTAAAAATTGACGGTGATTTTGAAACATTAAAGACAGATACCTTCAGCGCCGATTCATTTAAATCCAACGGTTATAACATAGATATTTCGGATATAAATTTATTAACACCTACGGAAGAGAAACGATTTTCGCTATGTCCGTTAAGTGATGATATGAATGAAGATGTCAAGCAATTGTTACAAGAGTCGATAATATACACGGCGGGAGATGTTATAAATTCTCCGATATACAGATATAAAACCTGGTATGAAAGCGAAACAGGCCTGATAAATTTTGAAAGATTAGAAAATCGGGACAAATATAACCCTGCAATATTTGTATCTCCGATAGCGGCTCAATTGGGCGGATATTTAACTCAGCTTAATTCTTATGATGAAGCCTTCAGAAAAATGGATATGTATATGTTAAATACCAGGCGGGAGCGCTTATCAATAAAAATGCGGAACAGATATGCATATATGGGAGCTGATAAGAAATTATACTCTCAGATAGAAGCAAATAATAACAGATACGGCTGGCTCAGACCATATACAATTATAGAAAAAGTACCGCTAAAAAACGGACCAAAGGTAAGAAATATAGGATATGGTACATTTTTCGGTATTGAATCGGAAATAATAGAGTTAAAACGGGGATGGGATTTAATATTGGGCGGGTATGGCGGATATAACGGTTCTCATCAAAGTTATTTCGGGAACAGTATTTATCAAAACGGGGGAACATTAGGTGCTTTGTTAATGCTGTATAATAATAACTTTTTTTCCGGTTGGACTGCCAATGTGAGCTCAAACGGTTGTGATGCTTCAACAATGTACGGAACGGAAAATTTTGCCATGTTAATGACAGGGATAGCATCTAAAAACGGATATAATTATGAATTTAAAGAGGGGAAATATATAATACAGCCTAATATTTTATTGGCTTACACGAGTGTTGAAACATTCCCGTACAAAAATGCATCAGGAGTTAAGATAACGCCAAGAGCATTAAATGCTATAGAAGCGGCACCGGGTCTTGTATTTGCCGGCAATTTCAAAAACGGCTGGCAGCCTTTTGCTAACGTATATATGATTTGGAATATAATAGATAAAGCGAAATTTAAAGCTAATGATGTATCGCTTCCCATATTAAGTATAAAACCGTTTGTATTATACGGGATAGGACTCAGAAAAAAATACGGAGACTCCTTTAGCGGTTATTCTCAAACCTATGTCACGAAAGGAGGAAGAAATGGTTTTGGTATACAATTTGGTTTTAGATGGGCATTAGGCGGTATGAAAAAAATTCCTTAATTAAGGATTTTATGATAATATTTTTTGTATGTTAACTAAATCCGAAAAACTGAAAAATTATTTAAAAAGTTTAAAGAAAATTGTTGTAGCTTTTTCTGCAGGTGTAGATTCAACTTTTTTATTAAAAGTTTCACATGATATTTTGGGTGATAATGTTATTGCCGTTACAGCCAAATCGTGTATCTTTCCCGAAAGAGAATTAAATGAATCGGTTGAATTTTGTAAGAGGGAAGGAATAAAGCAAATAATTATAACTACGGATGAGTTGAATATTGAAGGGTTTGCGAATAATCCGCCAAACCGTTGTTATTTATGCAAAAAAGCCTTATTTGAAAAAATTATCGAAATTGCGAGATTAAATAATATTGAAAATATTGCGGAAGGTTCAAATGTTGATGATGAAAATGATTATCGACCCGGTGCGAGGGCTTTGGAAGAATTAAATATAAAAAGTCCTTTAAAGTATGCGGGATTAACTAAGGAAGAGATTAGAAATCTGTCAAAACGGTACGGACTTGCTTCATATAATAAATCGTCATTTGCCTGCCTCGCTTCAAGATTTGTATATGGTGAAAAGATTACTTCGGAAAAGCTTGCTATGGTTGATAAAGCGGAAAAGTTCCTTTATGGTTTGGGGTTTAGACAGTATAGAGTTCGCATTCATAATCTTTTGGCAAGAATAGAGGTTATTAGTGATGAATTTGAAAAAATTATGCAAAACAAAAAACAAATTACCGATGAGTTTAAAAGCTGCGGGTTTACTTATGTGACTATGGATTTGCAAGGATACAGAACAGGCAGTATGAACGAAGTGTTAAAATAAATCAAAAGGAGTTAAATTGTGATAACGGAAAAAGAAAAAATGCTCAACGGCGAACTTTATGATGCTAATTATGATAAATCTTTAATAGAAGAGCGTATTAAGTGTAAAAAAATGTGTTTTGAATATAATAATACATCACCCGAAAAAACGAAAGAAAGAGTAAATTTGATAAAAAAGATTGTAGGAAAAACAAAAGGTAAATTTTTAATCGAGCAGCCGTTTATGTGCGATTACGGGTATAATGTTGAGTTAGGTAAGAATTTTTATTCTAATCATAATCTGATAATTTTAGATTGTGCCAAAGTCACGTTTGGCGATAATGTTTTTATAGCGCCCAATTGTGCTTTTTATGCAGCTTCTCATCCGTTGGATTATAAAACAAGAAATAAAGGCTTGGAATATGCGAAACCCATAAAAGTCGGGAATAATGTATGGATTGGCGGAAATGTTGTTGTTTTGGGCGGTGTGACAATTGGAAACAATGTCGTAATCGGAGCCGGTTCCGTTGTAACAAAAGATATTCCCGATAATTGCCTTGCATATGGTGTACCGGCTAAGAAAATTAAAGATATTAAAAATTAAAATATATAAACGGTCTGTTTTTTGTTATAAACAATATACTTATAAACAATATTACTGCAAGGATTATTGTATAAGCGAAATTGTTCTTTTTTGAATATAATTTTGCTATTTCCAATGAATTTTTGCTTATAAATATTAAATAAAAACTCAGAACTAAAATAAATAAATTTAAATGTATATTGAGAAAACTTGGCGCGAAATGTAAATTCAGTCCTATAAGATTAGGAACGTAATAATTATCCGGAAATCCGAACATTGATTTTAAGATAGTACAAGATTCAAAAGCACTTTTCATACAATTAAAGTTGTTTAATAATAATAGTGTTACAAATGTAATAAAAACGGAAACTACTTTAGGAATTTTAATTTTGAATTTTTTTGTAAAAATAATGTTTAAGCAAGTTACAATACCGAGTAAAATACCGTAAATAAGGCTTGAACCTTGCCATAATCCGTAAATCAGAAATACGATAATTATTCCTGAGCAAATTCTAATTAAATTAAATGAATTTTTAACAATTGGGGTATAAATATAATCTTTTAAAAATTTAATCATAGTAATATCCCATCTTGACCAGTATTCGGAAATACTTTGAGCCTTAAAAGATGTGTTGATATTTAAAGGTAGAATGATATTAAACAGATATGCAGAACCCATAGCCATATCGCAATACGCAGAAAAACTAAAATATGTGTTAAGTAATCTGGCAAGGCTGAAGAACCACGAACAATATAATCCATTTTGAAGGTGATGATTTACGCTTGAATCTATAAAAGAATAAAAATGATCCGCCAATACTGTTTTTTGAAATAACCCTATTGCTATTAAGCAAATTCCTATATATATGTTTTCCGGGTTTATAACTTTTTTACTTAAATCTTTAAATTGAGGGACTATTTCATTGTATCTGGTAATGGGACCGGCTGCAAATTTAGGGAAGAATAAAACATACAAAGCGTAGTCAAGAAAGTTTTTTCCTTTTATTTCGCCCTTATAGCAATCAATTAAATATGATATTTGATGAATTGTAGAGAAACTTATTACAATCGGGAAAATAAAATTTATTGAATTAAACGGATGTTCTTCTATTGTTGAATGAATTGACGGCAATATAAAAACCAAATTAAAGCCTAAAATTATTAATATGTTTAATATTATTGCTAATGTAACTATTATTTTATCTTTAAGTGCGGATGAATTTTTTAATAAGCCGATACTAATTAAATAATTAATTATAATTGCACAAGCCAAAACAAGGACATATTCTGTTTTATAAAACGAAATAAACACAACTGAGGCTGCTAATAAAAGTATTTCCGCTATTTTATAAAGTTTGAATTTATTAAATAAAAAATAGAGTATAAATATAGAAGGTAAAAAACAAAAAATGTAATTAATTGAATTAAACTGCATCATACCTCCTTTTAAATAAATAATATTATAAAAATTAATCTATGGAGAAAATATCCTGTAAATCAGCATAAGTAAGTGTTTTACCTATGTTTCTGTCAACGGAAATGACTGAATCTACAAGGTTTCTCTTGTCTTGTTTAAGCTTCTGGATTTTTTCTTCAACCGTATTCTTTGTAATTAAACGATAAACAAATACTTTTTTGGTTTGTCCTATACGATAAGCTCTGTCGGTAGCCTGATCCTCAACCGCAGGATTCCACCAAGGATCATAATGAATTACATAATCAGCTCCCGTCAGGTTCAAGCCGGTTCCGCCCGCTTTTAAGCTAACTAAGAATATCGGAATTGTTTCATCAGTATTAAATCTCTCAACAACCTCCTGACGGTTTGTCGTCGAACCGGTTAAGTATTCGTGTTTTATACCTTCTTCTTTAAGCCATTCTTTTATTATATCCAGCATATCCACAAATTGCGAGAATAAAAGAATTCTGTGTCCTTCCGATATGATTTCCTCCAACATCGATTTTAACTGTTCAAATTTGCCCGAAGTTTCTATTCCCTTCTTATTTTCCTTGTCATATAAACGCGGATGACAGCATATTTGGCGCAGTCTCAATAATGCCGAGAAAATACTCATACGGCTTTTTTCAAGTCCTTTTTCCGCAATTGATTTGAATAACTCTTCTTTCGTAGAATCCAATACCTCAAGATAAAAGTCACGTTGATCAGGTGTAAGTTCGCAGTATGATATATTTTCAACTTTATCAGGTAAGTCTTTCGCAACATCACGTTTCATACGGCGTAAAATAAACGGATAAATCTGCGATTTTAAACGTTTTTCAACAATCTTTTCGCCTCTGTCCACAATAGGTGTAACATACCTATAATTAAATTCCGATAAACTAAGCAAAAATCCGGGCATTAAGAAGTCAAATACGCTCCAAAGTTCTTCCAATTTATTCTCTATCGGCGTGCCCGATAATGCTAATTTATGCTGTCCGTTCAACATCTTTACGGATTTTGCCGTTATCGACTCGGGATTTTTTATGTTCTGAGATTCATCCAATATAATATATCTGAATTCATACTTTTTAAGCTTCTCTATATCCCGTCTTATAAGCGCATAACTCGTTATAACTATATCGTATTTGGGAATTTCTTTAAAATGCTCCTTACGCTCAATCCCGCTTAATTTTAAACACTTTAATGAAGGAATAAATTTTTGTACTTCATTTTCCCAGTTAAATACAACGGATGTGGGACAAACGACAAGGTTCGGAGCCTTCTTATCTTTTTCTTTTGCCTTTTGCAATAATGTTAAAGCCTGTAGTGTTTTACCAAGTCCCATATCATCGGCAAGTATTCCGTTTAATCCGTACTTATACAAAAACCATAACCAGCTGAAGCCTTTATATTGATACTCTCTCAATTCTGCATTGATATCCTTCGGCAAAGGCGCGTTATCCATAGTTGAAAACGTTGAAATCTGTTTCCAAAATGCAGAAAATTTACGGCTCATTTTTAACTTAAATCCTAAATTCTGCATTTCTGATAATAACCCGGCACGATATGTCTTTACTATATATTTGTTTTCATCATTTTTATAAACATCAAAGGTGTTGAATGATTTTAGAAGTGAAAAAATATCCTGTCCCGGTACTTCAACAAATCCGTAATTTTTAACCCTTAAATATTTGTCACCCTCTACGATTAGGTTATAAATTTCATCAAAAGTAATCTCCTCATCGCCGACTTTCCCGTATAATGAAACTTCAAAACTGTCGGTTGAATTAACCGAGAAATCAATGTCCGCAATAAGTTCAAAAGGTTTCGGCGATAATTTAAAGAAAGACATATCATCTTTTTCCTCAAATTTCCAGCCCTCTCCCGCACGCTTTAGATAATAATTATAAAAATCTATTGCATTTTCTTTCTCTATTGCAAGATTATTTGTTTGCATCGGTGCAAATTTACAGGCTAAGAGCATTTGATATGCTCTCTCTTCGTGAGCTATATTGCGCTTAACCCAGTATAATAAATCTTCTTTAGGCTTCTTTATTGTGACATACGGACTCTTTGATGCTGATTTTGAATATGCCACTCTTGTGCCGTCATATTCAAACTCAAGCTCAGCTTTTAATGCACCGTCATAATCCAGCCCCATAGTTACAATATTTAACGGAGGTCTTTGCTCCAGCGTAAGTTTATCAATAATTTCGGAAACTTCACAAGGTATCAGCTCTCTTAATTTGGGCAGTTCTTCATACAAAAATTTCGCACCGTCCGCATCCTTTACATCAGTAAATGTGGATTTGATAAGATTTTGAGGTAATGACGACAATGCTACATTTATCGGAAATATTCTGTTTTTATATCTGCCCCATTTAAGCTGGCGTGAAAAATATCTTACTTCTTCAAACGGTATAATATCTTCTTTGTCAGGTCTTTGCCAATATAAAGATAACAGTACGTTCCCAATCATTGAAAAATTAACCGACATTGATAATTTCCATTCGTCGGGAGTAAATACAAGTTTACTCTTAGTTTTTCCGTCAATTACGTCATCTGCCTTTGAAAGAAGCTGGAAAAATCCGTCAAATTTGCCTATCGGTATATCATACCATCCCGCCTTCTTATCCAGTCTGGAATTTTTTAATAACTGCTGAAATATTGCCAATTCTACTTTTTGTGAATTATTCAGCTCGAAATCTTCTTCTGTCCTTTGAGCTGCTATGACGGCTTTTAATAAACCTTCTATATCACGTATAACTTTACCTGTATTTCTGTCCATTACCAGTATTGAAAAGAAATTCTGACGTCTTTTCGCATTAAAATGAAAGATATATCCGCCTTTTGGGTTTTCATTCATTTGAGTATCGGTATCTGAAAAATCAGGCTTTATCTTGTAACGACGTTCAAGAAATTCATCATATAATCTTTCTTCAATAGCCTTTAGCCCAACAGCTATAGCGTGTTTACACCATTTTTCTTTCAAAGGACAAGAACACGACGGCTCTATCAGGTTTTTCTTAAATTTTAACTCGACATCATAAAAGGATTTATAATTCCCTTTTACTTTGGCTTTTATTCCTGTTTTCCCAACGTCTGCAGATGCTACCTGCTCTTTTTGGTAGTACTCATAACCGCGCCTCCAGCTGCCCGGTGTTGAGTTATCTTTTAAATACTTAAAATTAAAATTACAAACTGTCATGAAATCTCTTGTAGTAACTCTGCAAAAAAATAAAACCTTAATTTTATTTAGCAGAAAAAACTAATAACTTATCTCTACTCTGTTTATTATACCTTAAATGAAAAAAATGGCAAGTATTGTTTTATTACATTATAAGCTGAGTTTTTTGATTATCAACGGAGTCAGGTATTCCCAAGCTCTTCCGTTCGGATGACCGTCAGGCAGCTGAAATTTTTTGTCGTTTACATCTATTTTTACATTTTCTTTGTTTAATTCATATATGATGAAACCTGCATCTTCAAGTTCTTTCCATCTGGATGAATTATAACTTCTCATATTCGGTCCTTCATAGTGATTGGTATAATCCATTTTCTCATCATAATTATAAGGGTATTTTATTATTATAAATTTTAAATTAGGATAATGCTTCCATAATTCTTCTCTTGATTCTATAAAATGCGCTTTTATAAAATCAAAATTGCTTTCATCATCTTTAAACATTCCAAAACGAGTTTGATCAGTACATATTTTATTCTTTATAAAATTCCTGATTATAGCTGAATGAGCAAGTATTGCACCAATAGGAGTTGTTTCTATCAATTTCCCGTTCTTTAATTCAT
>CANRHJ010000012.1 GCA_947630355.1 Candidatus Gastranaerophilales bacterium
GCCTGAAACGCAGGGTTTACCCATACCTTTAGCAACAACAGCTGCATGTGATGTAGCACCGCCTCTAAGTGTTAATACACCCTGAGAAACAGCCATTCCGTGAATATCATCAGGGCATGTTTCTATACGAACAAGAATAACCTTTTCGCCAGCTTCACCTCTTTGTGCGGCTTCTTCCGTATCGAATACTATTTTACCTACAGCAGCTCCGGGTGATGCATTTACACCCGTTGAAATCTTTTTAGCTTCTTCCATAGCCTTTGTATCAAAGCAAGGTAATAAAATTTGATTTACACTATACGGGTCAACAAGCTGTATTGCTCTTTCTTTTGTTATTATGCCTTCTTCATGCATTTCAACGGCTATTCTTACAGCTGCAGCTGCGGTTCTTTTACCGTTTCTTGTTTGAAGAATGTATAATTTACCTCTTTCAATGGTAAATTCCATATCCTGAACATCTTTATAACCGAGTTCAAGTTTTTTAGCTATATCAACGTATTGTCTGTACAAATCAGGCATTTCCGTTTCTAACATTGCAATCGGTTTAGGTGTTCTTATACCTGCAACAACGTCTTCACCTTGCGCATTTGTTAAATATTCACCGTAGAATTTATTTTCACCCGTTGCGGGGTTTCTTGTAAATGAAACACCTGTTGCACAGTCGTCGCCCATATTTCCGAATACCATTGTTTGTACGTTTACAGCGGTACCATAATTATGGTCAATTTTGTTCATATTTCTGTAAGCTACGGCTCTTGGAATATTCCAGCTTCTGAATACCGCTTCAATAGCTTCCTGCAATTGTACATAAGGGTCTTGAGGGAATTCTTTTCCCGTAACTTCTTTAATAACATTTTTGTATATCGGAATTAATGATTTCCAACCGTCTGCCGAAATTTCGGTATCCGATTTAACACCTTCGCGTGCCTTTACTTTTTCTACTTCAGATTCAAAGTATTTTTGTCTGTCCATTTCCCAAGCAACGGAACCGAACATTGTTAAAAATCTTCTGTAACTGTCGTAGCAAAATCTCGGATTATTGGTTAATTTAACCATCGCTTCAACTGTTTCATCGTTTAAACCTAAGTTTAAAATAGTTTCCATCATGCCGGGCATTGAAATTCTTGCGCCTGAACGAACGGAAACTAAAAGAGGATTTGTTTTATCACCAAACTTTTTACCTGCTTGCTGTTCAACAATTTTTAATTTTTCTTTAACGTCATCCATTAACCCTGCGGGCATTTTGTTGCCGTTATTGATATATTCCATACATGTTTCTGTTGTTATAGTTAATCCCGGAGGAACAGGCAAACCTAAATTTGTCATTTCCGCTAAATTTGCACCTTTTCCGCCTAAGAGATTTCTCATGGAAGCGTTACCTTCCTTGAACAACCACACTCTCTTCTCTGTCATTCTTTTCTCCTTAATTGAACATTTATTTCACTTTATTATTCTTACATAAACATATTTTTAACTCAAATTTAAAAACTTCCGCCCCTTAAATAGTATTCACTGCAATATAATCCGCTGCCTATGGGTGAACAGTTCGTTTTTAATCTGCTGTATGGTTTACCCTCACCTAATGCACTTATTCTGTCTTTGTATATGTTTATTATAAATATATCCTGACCTATTCTGTTAG
Organism: Candidatus Gastranaerophilales bacterium; assembly: GCA_947630355.1. Classification (GTDB taxonomy): domain Bacteria; phylum Cyanobacteriota; class Vampirovibrionia; order Gastranaerophilales; family Gastranaerophilaceae; genus Avigastranaerophilus. The sequence continues at coordinate 1,643 of CANRHJ010000012.1, forward strand.
GCTTCTTTACTCCGTTTATATCCAAAAACATATAATACAACGGATGATTTTCGTCCTTTAATTCCGTTTCATTTGATTTTAATGATAGTAACATCCCGTTTTTCATCTCATAAAATTTATGGAAATAATACTTCCAATTTTTATTTATCGGACTTGCATTCATCTTTCGATAATTATATTTTTTTAAAATTTTTTCCTTATTACTCTTCATATTAATATAAGGACCTATCAGCTCCCATATATATTCTTCGGTTAATATCTTTTGTGCCTCATCACTATCGGGTATTATTTTACCTTCATGCATACAGACTAATTTAAAACTGTAATCAAGCTCATCATATACGGTTTTCCAGGTTGCAATTCTCTGTGCCTGTTCCAAATTTATCAAGTTAAACGGAATTATTATTACTATTATTAACAGTATTATTGAAAGTAATGATATTATATTAAATACTCCAAATGAAATATTCTTCACTTCGCAAGTTCCATTCTTCGTTTTTCTTTCATTAACTCATCATATATCCATTCTGGAACAAAATTCTTCCCCATGACGATATTACCGTTATTGGGATTTGGTGCATGGAAATCAGATCCGCCGGTTATTATCAGCCCGTATTTTTCGGCTAACGTTGAAAAATATTCGATAATTGCAGGCGAATGCTTTCTGTGATACGCTTCCAAACCTCTTAACCCAAAGTTCATCATCTCTTTTGTTAATTGATCGGCTATATCAACATCATACGGATGCGCAAATACAGGTATACCGCCGGCATCGTAAATAACTTCAACCGCATCAAACGGTGTAACCGTCTTTCTTTGAACGTATACATTAGATTCGTCATTTATGTATTTATTGTATGCTTCTATTATACTTGTCGTACCGCCGGCGTTTGTTATCGCTTTCGCTATGTGCGGACGGCCTATACTGCCGCCTTCCGCTACCTGCTCTATTATACTTTCATATTTTATTTTTATTCCCGCACGCTTTGATAATAACGCTATTATTTCCTTTGTCTGCTTTATTCTGGCCTGCTGCTGCATCTTTATTAACTTCTGAAAATCATTATTTTTTAAATCCATAAAATAACCAAGAATATGAACTTCATACCCTTTATACAATGTATTTATCTCTACACCCGGTATTATTTCCATATTCTTATCTTTTGCATATTCTTTTGCAATATCGTATGAAAGCACATTATCATGATCTGTTATCGCTATTGCACCCAGTTCTGCTGATTTTGCGGTATCAACAATCTTTTCAGGCGAAAACGCTCCGTCTGAATACGTCGTATGAATATGTAAATCGACTTTCACCGTTTCATCCTTTCATAATCTTTCTTCCTCTTTTATTATTCTTTCTTTAATTCTTTCTATTGATTCAGTTCTTCCGGTTTCACTATCTATTCTTAATATTACACCGTTTACTTCATATTCTCCCGAATCAGATATATCTAAACGTTCCGGAATTGACGTTTTTAAGCGATTTAATGACACGGAGTAGTCCATACCTATTACTCCGTTTATGTCTCCGCAGTATCCCACATCCGTTATATAACCGCAAAAATTATTATATATTCTCTCATCCGATGTTTGTACATGCGTATGTGTACCAATTACGGCACTTACTTCTAACTCACCGTAATACTTGCCCAAACATATTTTCTCGGCACTCGCTTCCGCATGTATGTCCATTATTACTATGGGAGTCTCTTTTTTCATCTCGGTAATCGCTTCTTCTGTCTCCTCCCAACAGCTTTCACCTATATTCATAAAGGTCCTGCCCAATAAATTTATAACACCTATTTTATAACCGTTTTTCTCGATTACTCTAAACCCCTTCCCAGACGTTCCTTTAGGATAATTTATCGGCCTTATTAGTCTTGCGGCACCGTCTATATACGTAAATATTTCCCGCTTATCCCATATATGATTGCCTGACGTAAAACAATCTATTCCGTATGACAACAACTCTTCATAATTCTTCTGAGTTAAGCCGAAACCATGTGATGCATTCTCCGCATTCGCAATTATAAAATCGGGTCTGCTATCTTCCATCTTTTCAATGTATTTTTTCACGGCAAATCTGCCGGGTTTCCCGACGATATCTCCTAAAAACATTATTTTGATTACTTTTTGAGCCATTAATCTTATCCGGTTTTATCTTCTGTTTCTCAGGCTTCGGAGCTTGTATTTATTCGGACTTTACTTATTGTGGTCCTTATTTTGCCAATTCAGTTGTCCTTATTTCTCTTACAACCGTAACCCTTATTTGACCCGGATAATCTAGTTCTTCTTCTATACGTTTCGCTATTTCGCGCGCTAATCTGGCACTTCCCGCATCATCAAACTTATCAGGCTGTACTATAACTCTTACTTCTCTTCCCGCCTGTACCGCAAATGACTGCTTTATTCCTTCATAACTTAATGCTATTTCTTCCAGTTTCTGTAATCTCTTTATATATATTTCCAATGTATCTCGACGTGAACCGGGTCTGCCCGCCGATACCGCATCCGCTAATTTTACCAACACCGCTTCTATTGTATTGGCCGTTACATCATCATGATGCGCCTCTATAGCATGTATTATCTCTTCTCTTTCTCCATATTTGCGTGCCAATTCTACACCAAGCTCTATATGTGTTCCTTCCTGCGTTTGATCTACCGCTTTTCCTATGTCATGCAATAAACCCGCACGCTTCGCAATCTTTACGTTCGCTCCAAGCTCCGCAGCCAACATCCCTGCTATTTGCCCTACTTCTAATGAGTGTAATAAAACATTCTGACCGTAGCTTGTTCTGTAATATAACCTTCCGAGTGTCTTTATAAGCTCCTTATTCAGGTTCATTATGCCCATTTCCATAGCGGCATTTTCACCCTCTTGCTTAATCTTCTGCTCTATTTCCACACGTGCCTTCTCTACCATCTCTTCTATTCGCACGGGGTGTATTCGGCCATCTGCCACAAGCTTCTCTAAAGCAAGTTTCGCAATTTCCCTTCTCACAGGATCAAAACACGATAATACCACCGCTTCAGGAGTATCATCTATTATCAAATCTACACCTGTCAGTGTCTCTAATGTCCTTATATTCCTTCCTTCCCGTCCTATTATACGACCTTTCATCTCATCCGACGGTAAACTCACCGATGATACCGTTGATTCTACAACGTGATCTATTGCACATCTCTGCATTACTCCGGTAAGTATCTCTTTCGCTCTCTCGTTTGATACCTCTTTTATATAATTCTCATTCTCTTTTATTAATGCATTCGCTTCCTGCTGTAAATCCGACTTTAATTGTTCCATTAACAAATGCTTCGCCTCTTCGGATGTCATTCCTGATATCCGCTCTAACTCCGACATCTGCTTCTGTACTAATTCGGCCAAATAATCCTCTTTATCTAAGAGCTCATCCTTCTTCTTCTGTACTTCCGCTTCCTTTTGCTCTGTCTCTTGTATCTTATCTTCTAACTGTTCTTCTCTCTTGGTTAATTTCTGCTCTAACCTTAAAAGCTCCTGCCTTCTCTCTTTAGTCTCTTCCTGAAATTTCTCTATGTCCTTCTGTACTGATTCCTTTGCCGCAAGCATGGCTTCTTTCTTATATAAGTTACTCTTCTCTTCCATTTCGGCTATTAAATTAGCCTTCTCTCGCTTCTCACGCTTAATATCTCGCCATAATAATATACATGCAAGCCCAAGAACAATAAAAAGTATTATTAGTGTATTAAAATCAAAAGTATTAATTTCCCTATACCTCGTTCTTTCTCATTCAATATTTAATTGCTACGTCTTTTTTGTTTATTTCATATATTAAAAAATTATTATTCCGTTACTTATAATAGTAATTCTATCATAAGCTATTATGTTTTAACAACTGTTTTTATTTTTTGTTTATCTTTTTTAAAATTTTTTTGCTTTACTTTATTATATTTTTATATTATATTCAATATGAACAAGCCTTGGTGGCGGAAGTGGTAGACGCGTTGGACTTAAAATCCAATTGGGCTCACCCCCAGTGCCGGTTCAAGTCCGGCTCAAGGCAATTCTAACACTCCTTCGGGAGTGCTTTTTTATTCCGTACTCTCTCACGCAGTTCTAAACTCGCTAAAGCTCGTTAAGAACTCGCGGTTTACCATAGTTTGCTTCAGCAAATCCGTTGGGATTGTACTATTATGGCAAGATAATTCTGCGGCAGATACTTTGCCTATCGGTGAAGTATGAGCCGCAGTTTCTATGTACTTACATCTTATGCCGTAACATCACTTGTGTATAAGTTATACTGTTCTAATGCAAGCAGATTTTCCTGATTTACTTTTATTGACTCGGATGTATTGTGAGGGTTCACCAATGTTACTATTCCGTCTTTTACATCCAATACGCTGTATGCATGCGGACCATATAATGATATTTCCTTTCCGCTTGCATCTTTTACTTTTTCCTCTTGTAATGTTGCAAATACAAGTGTTTTATCGTTATTTACATCTTCGGAAAAATTCTTCAACAATTCCCTTGATTTATTGTCGGCTTCTTGAATATCTTGCTTATACATATTTGTATAGTCATCAAGTGAAACTATTATATCATTACCATCTTTTCCGGTCAGATATACATTTGAACCCTTTTTGCCTCTTGCGTTATATTCTGTTCCCTCCGTAAATTCTATATCATTTCCGTTTATATCTTTCAGTGTATATGTTGAATTCGGAATAAATTTTGTCGTTAGTTTATCAAGATGTTTCATTACTGTTTGCGTTGAATCACCCATAAGCAAGTATGATACACTGTCAGGATTTACCCCGTGCAGTTTATCTTCCGCATTCAATTTTGTATAATTATCCACCAAATTTCTTAATTTTGGATCCTGTGAAGTGTTAAAGCATTTCTCCATAGCCAGCTCTAAAAGTGTCATATCATCGTCTCCAAGACTATATATCCTCTCATCGCGGCTTTGATATTCCTTTGCTTCTTTTAGTTCGTTCTGAGTGATTGTATATGTCTCGTTTACACCGGCAAAATGCACATCATAACTTATTACATTACCGTTTTCATCTTTATTAACTTTTATTGAATTCTTAATTGCTTCCGCGCCTTCTTCCGTTAATGATATTGAATATACTGATGATAATAATGCACAATCACCTATATTACCTTGTCTAAAGGCAACATCTATTTTACCGTTGGCATCTGATGCTTTTGTTTTTACTTCTGTTTTTTTACTGTTTAACGGTACTGCTTCTTCTTTCTTTTGCGTTTCTGAATTTTTTACTTCTTTTTCATTTTTTGCTTTTTCTGTTTTTTCTGTTTTTTCAGTATTTGCAGGCTTTTCATCCGCTTTCGAATTCTCCGTATCTTCGGATTTATTCGTATTTTCGGATTTATTCGTATTATCGGATTTTACGGGATCTTCCGTTTTTGGAGCAACTTCCGTATCGGCATAATCCCTTGCTGAGCCCGATGTATTATTCGTAAAAACAGCTTCATAATCCGTATTTTCTATTCTTCCGCCAATATTTATAACATCTTCATCAAGATTTTTTCCGCTATTTAAAATGTTTAAATCACTTGCAGCTTTATTATTCTCTGCTTCATTGTTTTTCGTACTCATTTGTTGAATTCTATGCTTAAGCACACCTTCACTGTCATTATCTTTTTTGCCGTTTACTCCGTCAAAACCAAATGCTTTTGCAAAAAACGTTGAATTAGAAACGAACATATTTATTCTCCTTTATATCCATTTTATATACTTTATATATACCCATATTTTATTAACTTTAAACTTTTCAGTTAATATTTTTAAAATTTAACGGGTTTACAAAGTTTACAGGCAAAACAAAATAAAGCCGATATGGCAAAGTGTAACATCTGATAAAATTTTATTAAAAAAAAGAGAACTTCCGTTCTCTTTTATATATTTTTTGTACGATATTACTATTCTTTAGTTTTTACATTTTTTTCGCTATCACTTTTTATCTGATTCATTATCAAAACTTTTAGTACTCTGGCACCTAAATACAATGCGGTTCCTATTGCTGTTACGACACCTGCGCTGCTTAAATATGATAAACCTATTGCTGCTGCTATCGCAAATCCGATTACTCCAACCTGAAATCCCAATGAAGCCCTATCTTGTGCTTTTATTTCTTCTCTTGCTTTTTCATCCGGTCTTGATTGTTTAACGAATGTATCTTGTGTCATATTATTCATTGACATAAATGTCGGAGCATTATTCTCAACCGAATTTATAAATAGTTTCGGTGCCAAGTTCTCTATTTTTGATACTTTACTTTTTACATCATATATGTCTTTGGTTAAATTACTGTCTAATACTACCCTATCGTTTCCTCTTCTGTCTGCACCGCTTCTCCTGTCAATCGCTACGGGTATATTATTCTGCCTTCTGTCTCTATGATATTGAAATTGCGGATATAATCTTGTTATACTGTTCATATTTTTCCTTCTTGCTCTATTATAACTCTAAATATTTTATTTTTTGCTCTGCCATTATTATGATTTTTTCATTTTTGTTAATTTTCTTTAAATTACTTTTTATTTCATGCATTTTTTTTATTGCTCCTACTTTATATTATTGCATTACATATATATGATAATTCTATGAAAATTAACACATATTCAAATTTAAATCAGCCCGTCGGTAAAATATATCCGAAAAAAATCCCCAATAATTATGTGAAACAATATTACGGGACGGCAAATATAGTGCGCGATACAAGCAGCCATGCCGCTGAGTTTACTTTCGGAAAATCGCTTTGCGGTGTCACAAATACACAAAATCTGCCTTCTAATCTTCCCGTTTCTTATACTAAAATAAATGAATTTTCCATTCCGGGTTTAGACACAAAAGCTTCGGTTTTTAAACTGGCCAACGGGCAAAAGATTGTCATTCTCCCTAAAAAAGGCCCTGCCTTTATCAGAACAACCTTTAATGTCGGAGCTTTTAACGAAACTGATAATATTAAAGGCATTAGCCATTTTATTGAACATAATCTTTTTAACGGCAGCAAAGACCTCTTACCTAAACAATATGATCAATCCGTTTCTGATATGGGCGGATATACCAATGCTTCCACATCTTTTGATAAAACCGATTATTATATGTCATTACAGCTTCTCGATGAAAACTCACTTGAAAACGCTATTAGTCTTAATGCTAACCTTACTCAATTCCCTTCTTTTCCCGTTGACCAGCTCGATAAAGAAAAATCACCCGTTAAATCGGAAATTGACATGTATAAAGATGATATTGTTGATGTTGCATTCGGAACTATGTTAAAAAATCTTTTTTCCGTAAAGTCTGATTGTTCTAACCTTATTCTGGGCTCGCCTCAAAATATTGATTCCTTCTCTAAAGAACAAGTCATTGACTATTTTAATACCTGGTATACTCCGGATAATGCACTTACTGTTATTACTGGAGATGTTGATGTCAACAAAACAATTAATCTGGCGGCTAAATACTATAATAAAAAATTCGTTCCCTCAGCAGATAATAAAAAATACTATCAGCCGATTAATCCTATAAATTCTTCCGTAAGACAAGATATTATTAAACAGGGTTCCGATAAGGCTGCAATTACTCTCGGTTTCCATATTCCGGAAAATGTTTCACATAAAGAATTAACCGCTCTTTCTATTATTTCACTGCTTATGTCAACTCCAAATTCCTCTCTTAACAAAAAACTTGATGAATTCGGTCTTTCAGCTCCCAATTTTTCTTTTGAAAATCTCTTTAACGTCAAAAATTCACCAAAATGTTTCTACTCCGCTATTATTTCGGAAGAATTTGATGTTGAAAAAATTATTAAAATTCTTTACGGTGAATTACGGAATTTGTCTGACATACCTCCTGATTTAAACGCATTAAATAATGCTAAAAATATTATGCTCTCTAATATTCAAAATAAAATTGCAGAATATTCCGAAAACATTAACCTGCTTTTAACTGAAATTTGCAGATTTGATGAGTATGACCATATCCAAAAAACAATCAATGACATAAATTCCGTTACTCCTGATTTTATTGTACAAACCGCAAAAAAATATCTTGATTTAAATAAAGCATCTCTTTGCGCTGCACATGCGGAAAATACTTCTCCTCAACAAATCATTAACAACTATAAAGAAGCATCCTCTTTTATCCCCTCTTTCGGCTCATCAAACTTGAAAAATAATATGATTAATACCATTAACTCGGTTAAAACTTATACACTGCACAATAATATACAAACTTCCGTAATTCCTTCTTCCAATGCCGTTTCTTCAGCTCTTTCAATGTCAGTTGAAACGGATCTAATCAGTTCCGTTCCAAAACCCGTTTTTGATATCCTTGAAGAAATGCTTAATAAAGGCAGCCGTGTCATCAATGAAAATACTTACAACGATATCCTTTGCAGTAAGAATATTAATCTGTCTTTCTCTGTTTCTCCCTTAGGTATTAACGTTAACGCTGAATTCGACGGAGATAAAACATCAGATGTCATTTCTCTTGTAAAAACTGTCCTCTCCGCTCCCGATTTTGATATATCTAAATTTAATACAATTAAAAAAAATATTAAAAATCAATTAATTTCCTCTCAAAAAACACCAAACAACTTAATTGATAAAGTCCTATTCCCGAATATTCGTTCTTGTGACACCATTGAAGAACAGATTAAGCAAATTGATAATATATCTTTAGATGATGTAAAAAATCTTTTTAACAAAATTATGTATTCTTCCCAATGTTTGGCTACTTTTACCCTGCCGATTGCAAATAATCCTTCTTTGAATAACATTGTTTGCAATAATTTATCTTTCGGCATGCCTATTTTTCAACAGCCCATAATAAACAGAAAAATTAATACCGGTACTTTTAAACCTGTTTTATCTCCCGTTACTGTTTGCTGCCCTCAAAATTCACTGCAAGCAAACATTGTTCAGGCATACTCGTTTAAATACTCGCCAAATATCTCCGATATCGCAAAAATTAAACTGTTAAACATTATTCTCGGTGCTTCTTCCATGTCTTCCAGACTGTTTACGGACCTGCGTGAATCTCAAAAACTTGCATACTCAGTAGGTTCTTTTCTTGACTCTCAAAATGATACGGGAATTATTAATCTGTATGTTAATACATCAACTCAATCCGATAATAACTGTTTTGACTCACCTCAAAACGTTTCACTCGCGCTTCAGGCTTTCCAAAACAATGTCAATCTTTTAAAAACTCAACCTGTTTCTGACAAAGAATTACAAATTGCCAAAAATAAACTTAAAACTTCCATTCTTAATGAACAAGAAGGTAACTCAAATCTTAATTCTCAATTACATAATATAAGAAATTCAGCGTACGGATTTAATTATATTCGTGAACTTTATAATGCTATTGATAACATAACGGCTAGGGATTTGCTTAATACCGCTAACTATGTTTTCAGGTATCAGCCGGTTACCGCCATTGTTGCCGGTCAAAATACACTTAATGCACTTAATCTGTCCGAAAATATTTTAAAAGTCTGAGAGAAAAAAGATTGCAAAGCTAAAGCTTTACAATCTTATAACTATTACTGTTTAAAATCGGATATCCCGACGGCTGCAATAACAAAGTGTCTAATACAGTAAACTTTTCGTGAAAATTATTATTTTTTCAGAAAATCAGGAATATCTAATATATTATTTGCAAATTCAGTTGCGGATTTTGATATTTTCCCGTTCGGTGCTTGTACATTTAATCCCGAACCGCCGAATAAATCAATTGCACCGAGACTCGGCATTTCTTGCTCTTTCTGATTGAATTTATCAACTTCGTTTTTCTTTAATTCAAAACCTGTAGCAACAACCGTAATTTGTATTTCACCTTGAATTCTGTCATCAATTACGGCACCGAAGTGAACGGTTGCATCGTCAGATATTGCATCATGTATTACTTGTGCCGCATCCGTTACTTCATATAACGTCATGTCGGGTCCGCCTGTTACGTTCATTATTATACCTGATGCCCCGTTTATTGAAGTTTCTAATAACGGCGAATTTATTGCCGATTTAGCAGCTTCCAACGCTCTTCCTTCGCCTGTTCCTCGTCCTATTCCCATTAATGCCGAACCTGAAGATTCCATTATACTTCTTACATCGGCAAAATCCACATTGATTAATCCGGGTACGGTTATTATATCCGATATACCTTGTACGCCTCGTAATAATACTTCGTCTACCACTTCAAACGATTCACGGAAGGTGGTTCTTCTGTCTACTACTTCCAATAATTTGTCATTAGGTATAACAATCAGTGCATCTACTGTTTCTTTCAACTTTTCCAAGCCTTGAAGCGCCACATTCATTCTCTTTTTACCCTCAAATGTAAATGGCTTCGTTACTACTCCGATTGTTAAAGCGCCAAGCTCTTTTGCTATTCTTGCTACTACCGGTGCAGCTCCGGTTCCTGTCCCGCCGCCCATGCCGGCTGTTACAAATACCATGTCTGCTTTACCTATAGCATTTACAATATCATCTCTTGATTCTTCCGCTGACTTCTCACCTTTTTCAGGTGCTCCGCCTGCGCCTAATCCGTTGGTTTGTTTTGTTCCGAGTTTTATCTTATTCTCTGCCAATGATAATTCCAATACTTGCGCATCGGTATTCATAGCCCAGAACTGAACTCCGGCTAACCCTGCCTTTATCATACGGTTTACGGCATTTCCTCCCCCACCGCCTACACCTATTACTTTTATATCCGCCGGTGTACCGCCTTTAGGTGTGTTTTCATTGTTGTTATTCTCTTTTTTACCAAATATGTCCGGAACAAAATTTTCCACTTATACGCCCTCTTTTTCTTCTATCACTTTATTTTTTTATCCCGATTCCTTCATTTTCCATGAATTTAATCGGCTATTTATATAGTATTTTAAAACATTGAAATAGTAAAGAAAAAAACCTAAAAATATTATAGAAATTTAATATATCCCGTAAAACATTATAAATATTGAGTTCTGAATAACTTTATTCTTAATTATCCCTTATTTCTTTATTCGTTTCTTTTACTATATTAGCTCCAACAATTAATTTATCGGCAATTTTACCGTATATCGCCCCCTCTTCTCCATACGGGACAGCTCCATTTATCATTTCTTCCACTTCCTGCGTTATGTCATTCAGTTCTTCTACTCTTTTCTCTATCCTTTTTGTGCGCTCTTTTAAAATGAAATAATTTATTAGAGGGACTCCCTTTATTATTTTTCTTACTTTCCGGGCTATCTTTTTTACTCCGTTTCCTTCCGTGTTTTGAATAAAAAAATTACCCCGAGTCTCTTCCGTTTCAGCAATATAAGATACACTATCCGTTATATACTCGCTATCTATCGCGTTTAAACGATTATTTTTTCTGCGCTTTTTTTCTGCCTTCTCTTTGCTCTTTTCTTTTATCTTGTGTTCTTTACCGAACAAATTAGGTATATATTCCAAATTCTCTTCATTTATCGCCATATTAATCGTATTACCCGTATTCTTCGGATAAAAACTCACCGGCTGATTTATGCTGCTTCCTGTTATTTCCATTTATACAATTTCCCTATTTTATTATTATATTTTATAGGGCCGCTTTTTTTGCCATTCATTTATATGATTTTATAAAAGCTCTTTTATGTCGGGATACTCGTTTATTATTTCATTCTTTTCTTCTTCACTTATTTCCGTATCCCGCATTGAACTTAACATTTTCTCATAATATTCTTCTTTGTATTCTTCCTTTATCATGCCGTAATAATATAATATATTATGCACTTTATATTTTAAGAAATCTTTCCGAAAATCTTTGTAAGTATCGGTTTTTCTCATTAATTCTTCCACTTTATCAAATACTTCTATATGATCAATCAATCTGCGATTGTTGTCATGTAATATTGAACCTTCCCGATTATATCTGTATACATATAACTTTTCACGAATAAAATACATCCGCTCCGCCGTTAATAATGTACCGAATATTACACTGTGATCCTCAAAATCCAAACCCTCTATAAATTCTATTCCGTTTCTGTCAAATAACTCCTTTGTGTATAACTTATTCCATACACACATAGGATAATCAAACGGCGAAATATCATACCTGTTAAATACTTTATTCTCGGGTATTGAACTGAAATTATCATCCACAAAATACGGAAATGACTTTATCACTTTATTCTTCTCATCATATCCGTCAGGCATGCACATGGCTATTTCTACATTCTTTTCTTTTATTATTCCGTAAAGTTTTTCGTACATATCGGGTTTCACAAAATCATCAGGATCCACAAATCCTATACATTCACCCGATGCAAGCCTTAATCCGTCATTTCGCGCAGCGCCGGTACCTTTATTTTCCTTGTGTATTACTTTTACTCTTTTATCCTTGCTTCTATACTCTTCCAATATTTCATAACTGTCATCCGTTGAACCGTCATTTACGCATATTACCTCCAACTCCTTTAATGTCTGGTTTAATACACTGTCTAATGACTGCCTTAAATATTTGCCTACATTATATATGGGCATTATTACGGATACTTTTATTGTTTCTTCGGCATCGCTGCTCTCCGATGCAGCTGTTTCACTCTCTATTTGAACAGCCCCTTTCTTTTCTTTTTTCTTATTTAGCTTTTCCATCCCCTTCATTATTTTTTCAAAAGGCTTTAACTGCTGCTCATAATATCGTTTCTGTTCCGTTAACTGCTTGCTTAATATCGTTGTATCTCTTTGATATCTGTCATTCTCATTTTTTAATATTAATTCGTAATTTTTGTTTATCTCTTCCGTCTTTTCTTTTAATTCTTGTTCAAACTTGTTTTTCTGTTCTTCTTCCCTTCTTTGTATTTCCCCTTCATACCATTCCTTTGTTCTTCTTATCTCTTCTTCATAATAACTTTTTACTGCTTCCACATCGTTTGTATTCTTTACATTATAAAACTCTTCGACTTCTTTTCTTACCTGTGCCTTAACATTTTCTATCTCAAGCTTTAATTGTGACAGCTCAAACTCATACTTAGTCTTTGCCATCTCTAATGCTGTTTCTCCATTTTTTCGCTCATTCTCAATCATCTGACGAAATTGACGTTCCAACTCTATATATATTTCTTCTTTTGACATAATTAATTCTTTTTCCCGATTCTTTTTATCTTATTTAGTATTTGCTCTGTTATTTTATTTAATTTTAACACTATTTTAACTGAGATATATTTATTTTCATAATAATTCTTCTGCTCTTGAAGTGATTTTATGTAAAACTGTTTTTGCTCTTCCAGTTTCCACTCATATTCTTTTTGTATGCGTTCACGCTCCTCTTGTAACGATTCGGATTGCCACTTCTTTAACTCATATTCCTGTTTTGTTATTTTTTCGTGAAAATCTTCATATATTTTATTTATTTCTTCACGTTTTTTTTGTTCTAAATCGTTATATTGATCCGTTAACCTCTTTTGAGCCTCTTTTTCTTTTTCTTCTTCACTATGCTGTTCCCACCAGCTGTTTAACTTCTCTTTCTCTTCTGCTGCCTCTTTTTTATACTCCTCTAAATAATCCTTTATCGCTATTATATCTAAGTTACATTTATGCTCCGCAGCTTTTATCCGCTTATTTGATGTCTTATATTTCTCTATTAAAAAATTCCAAAACCCGTAATAATCACGCTCCAATATATTACAAAATTCATCATAACAATATCCCACACGTAAATCTTCTTTCTGCTCTTCCGTTAAGTTCAGGTTGATAAACATCTCCCGCATCCTTTTGTAATACTCTTCATAATATTTATCTTCCAACAGCGTATAACGGTGAAATATGTCATCTATTATCCACCTGTGTATTTCTCCTTGTTTCTCTTCAAAATATTTCCATCTCTTTAATATCTTATATGTCAACTCTGACATATCCAACCTGTCATAAACCTTCTTATCTGAGTTCTGCATCGTCGAATAACGCCTGTTTTGACGATAATAATATTTCTGCTCCCATAATATATTTACACGTTCCGCCTTTAAATATGTATCAAAAAAATACGGCATATCTTCGTATATATAACCTGAGGCAAGTTTTACACCGCTTCTTGCTATAAAGTCACGTTTATATATTTTATTCCATAATACTACATTGATTTTTAATATTTCATCTTTTGTATCTTCCGCAGAAAATACACTCTGCCCCAATCTTTCCAACGACTTTAAACTGTAATAATCGTCCGTATACTTCTCATGTGTCTTATCATCATATAAATACGCACCGCACATTGTTATATCGGTATCACCTTCTTTTGCACGATTATACATCTTTTCAAACATATCAAGGTCTACCCAGTCATCGGAATCAACAAAACCTATATACTCGCCCTGTGCTATCTCTATTCCTTTATTTCTCGCATTCGCCTGCCCCGTCATCCCTCCGGTACTCAACATTTTTATCCTGCCGTCTTGCTCGGCATGCTGCCTTATTATATCCTCCGTCCCGTCTGTGGAACCGTCATTTATACATATTACCTCTATATCGCTTAATGTCTGATTTAATACCGTATTTATACTCTTTGATATATATTCCTCAACATCCTGATATGGCATTATTATCGTTACTTTAGTCATCTTCGCTAAATTTCTCCAACTCTGAAAATTTAAATCCGAAATCGCACTTTATCTTCTTCATTATTACTATGTGTATCTTATCTTCATGATAGTATATATCAAATATCTTCGGATGCTTCTTTATCTTAATTTCCCTGCTTTTATATTTGAACGTATATACTCCTTCATTCTTATATAATATTTCCACAACTTTATACATAAATTTAATCTTTAAAAGCTGAAGTTCATAATAATTTATGTTGCCCGTTTTCAATATTGAAAATAAAAAGTAATTATATCTGAACTTCCCTCTTACCATACTCGGCGGGAATAACTCTTCATTCCCCAAAGAACATTCATTCTTTAATTTGAGTGCAAACCTCTTTTGATATTTCTTTTCCAAATGCTTAAAACGAAATATTATATCTTCTACTTTCTTCCTGAAAAATGTATATTTTATATCCTCAAAATCAGGCAAATCCTTAACTGATGCATACATAAATTCTACGGCATCTATTACATCCAAGAACTTTAAGCCGCCTTTTTCACATATCGAACCTTTTCTGTTTATTCGGTAATAATACAAAAATTCTCTTACAAGTGAAACCTTTTTCGTTTTAAAGAATATTGAAAAGAAGAACGGCCCGTCTTCAAATATATATCCGTCGGGATACCAGGCATGACACTCATCCAAAAAACTCTTACGATACATCTTATTCCATGCCATTACACATACGTTCATTAAAAACGGCAGTGTTTCCTCATATGAAAATGCCCGATTGTCAAATCTTTTATCAAAATATCCTAAATTAAAATATAAATTTGTATTATCTGTTTCCTTCTTCGATTCATCATATTGATGTACTCCGCATATTGCTATATCAGTATTTAAACTCTCCATGCTGTTATATAACTTCTCCAGCATTGTGCTTTCAACCCAATCATCCGAATCTATAAAACTGATATACTTCCCCTGCGCTATCTTTAATCCCGCATTTCGCGCGGATGATAATCCGCCGTTTTTTTTGTCAATTATCTTTATTCTACTGTCTTTGTGCTTATACTCCTCCAATATATCCCTTGATTTATCCTTTGAACCGTCATTTACACATATTATCTCCGTATCGGAAAACGTTTGGTCCAATATCGTATCCAAACAATTTCTTAAATATTTCTCTACGTTATATACCGGTACTATTACTGATATCTCGGGCATGTTTTTTCTTTCACTTTATATAATTTACTGCTTATTTCTGATTCATATAAGATTGGCTAATACTCGCATCCATTACTCTTTTTAAACTGGAATATTTTATATCCGACTCTTTTTCCATATTCTCTAATTTCAGAAATATTTCACTCTTGTCTTTATATAAAATTTCATATAAATCTTTTTTCGTATCTTCTATAAGTTTTTCCGTATACTTATAATTATGACTTATTTCATCATATACCTTACTTATTTCTTCGCTTTTCTGTTTTATTTCTCTGCTGATATATTCATACGCATTATGTATATCCAAGTATATCGCATCTTTAACACTATCGCGGGCAATAATTAAATCATTACAAGCATTTTCTATTAGACGTTTTATCTCCGCTTCCTTGTCATATATTGTACTTTCTGCCTGTTTTATTCGGTTTACCAAATCATAAAGCCTGTTTTCTATTGTTTCTATGTTATTCTTGGCTATTTTATCCAACTCTTCTTTTATGTATTTCTTATTTTTTTCCGCTTCTTCTTTTAATATTTCCGTATATTTATTTAATTTAAGCTCTATTAATCTGTCTATTAAATCGGTATTTTCAAGCAGTTCTTTCTTATATATCTTTCCCTCTTCCGCTTTTATCCCTTTATTTACCAGATTAAACAGTTCCAGTTTTATTCCGCCGGGGAAACTTTCATATATAACCTTCTTTGGCGATATAAAACATATATATTCACCCTCCGCCAAATTTATTGCCGTACTTATTGCCGTATCCTCATCTTCTTCCTTCGGTAACTTTATAAGATTTATTCTTTCCTCTTCTTTTGCACATTCACTTACTATTGTTTCCGAATTATCCGTTGAACCGTTATTTATGCAAATTAATTCATAATCTCCGTACTTCTGGTTTATTATGCTGTCTATACAAGTCTTTATTGTATTCTCGTCATTCTTATATATGACTATTATTGAAATTTTCCGATTTTTCATATTCTATCTCTTCTTTTTTACTCCAAATATTTTTTCAAAAAACCCTTTTTTACTTTCTTTTAACTTCTCTTCGGTTTCTTTAATCTTATTCTCCATTATCATCAATTTTCTTTCATATTTTATCCGCTGCTGATTTAGTTTGTCATCAAATTCCGCTTCCAAACGTGATAAAAGCATGTTGTTCGCATCTTCCGTCCGAGTGATTTTGTCCATAAGCTCGTTGTACATTTCATCACTCTTCTCTCGGCTCACTTTTTTCTCTATCTCTTTCTTTGTATCTTCCAAATCTTTCTTTATTTCTTCGTTTTGCTTTATATTCTCATATCCCTTTAATTCCAGCGACTTCACCAACCTGTCATTATTCTCGTTTATATTTTTATAAGTCTTCGTAAATTCTTCATTCGTATATAAATATACTTCATTCAGTTTTATATTTATATCACGCTTATATTTATCCTCAAGCATTGTTATTTGAGTGCCGAATTCCTTTTGTACGTTATCAATTTCTTCAAACTTACCGGAGAACCTGTTCTCTGCCGCTTCATATTGATTTATTATATCTGCTTTTATTATCTCTGTTTCAGATTTTAAATATTCTCCGACTTCTCCCAGCTTATCATATATATTTAATACGTCTTTTTTCGTTTCCGTATCCAAATTTTCAATTTTTTCATATACTTTAGCCAGATTTTGCCCGTTTTCACTTCTTATCTCTTCGGCTGTTTTATTTATTATCTCTTCCTGTTTTGCATTTAATTCCTTCGTAAAATCATAATTTCTTGTTATTTCTTCATATACTTCGTGTATCTTAACATCTGTTTGTACACCTATATCCTTCTTTAATTCTTCGCTCTGTTTTATATTTTGCTCATTTACATATTTATTTATTTCTTCTTGTGTATCCTTGACTCTTTTATATACCAAATCATCAGTATATTTATAATTGTTTGTTATTTCCTGATATATTGGCGATATCTTTTGCTCTATCCCCTGTATTATTCCGTTTTGAGTTTCTATAATACTCTGCCATATCTTATCTTTATATTCGGTTAATATATTATTAAAATTTTCTTTTGTTTCCTGATCATAAATTCTTATTCTTTCATATACTTTAGCCAGATTTTGCTCATTCTCTCTTCTTATCTCTTCGGCTGTTTTATTTATTGCCTCTTCCTGATTTGCATTTAATTCCTTCGTAAAATCATAATTTCTTGTTATTTCTTCATATAC
>CANRHJ010000013.1 GCA_947630355.1 Candidatus Gastranaerophilales bacterium
TTTAATGGATATAGGTCTGCCTGTTATGGACGGTATTCAAGCAACTTCCGTTATCAAAAAAACTAATCCCGATATTAAAGTTTTAATTTTCACTTCAAGAGATTCTGATGATGATGTCTTTGATGCTCTGTCCGCAGGTGCTGACGGATATATTATGAAAGGCGCCAATGAAAATCAAATTATTACTGCCGTAAAAGCAATTGCCGAAGGCACGGCTTGGCTTGATCCCGCTATCGCAAGGTTGGTTCTTTCCAACGTCAGAAAAAATTCCTATACAGCTTCTTCTCAAACTGATAAATCCGCAAAAAATAACTACGGATTGACAGATAGAGAACTTGAAGTTCTTGCTTTGATTGTTGAAGGTTTAAATAATGCAGAAATCTCGGAAAAACTGGTTATTACTCTTTCTACTGCCAAAGCTCATGTCCATAGCATACTTCAAAAACTATATGTTAAAACCCGTACTCAAGCTACCATTCAAGCTGTTAAAGAGGGTTTGGTTTAATGCTCCTGAGGTATTTTCTTTCTTTTTTATGTTTATTTCTGTTTAATCTTTCCTGCACGGCTGATGAAGAATTAAATCCAAACACTGATGTTGTTTCTTCAAATTCGGAAACACTCAATATAAATACTAAAGATAATGAGTTTAAAACTTTTAATGAAAAATTCAGAGAAAAATTCCATTTGCCGCCAACAAAGAAAATTTATTATCATAATATTGATAAATCACATCAGCCTGTTACAATGGATGATTATTATAAAGCTGCTGCTGATAAAAAACGTAAAGACTTTGTTATTCCCGAACCTAAATTCAATCAGGATGAAAATATTATTCTGCCCTACGGAAATCCCGATTTTAGAGTTATAAGATATAATACTCCGCCCGGTCAAAGAAATATTGATTTATCTAAAATTGTTTCTTCTCACTCAGCTTCTTCTCCGGCTATTTTGTCCCCTGATAATACAAAAATGGTTTATACTAAAACATTTTTTTATCCTCAATATTCTCAAACCGCATCTAATGCTTATTATATTCCTATAAAAAATACACAAGATGCTTATGATATTCTCTATAATGCAAATGAAATTCAAGGTGAAGTAAAACCTATTGTTTCGGTCGGAACGGACGAGTTCCAAAATCATCAATTTAAAACTCTTTTCCCCATTGATTGGTCTAAAGACAGTTCTAAAATTGCTTTTAAAGAAAAAATAGGCTCTAATTTTTATGAAACTTGGCAGACTAACGTTATAATTTATGATTTTAATTCTAAATCCTGGAAACGTTTAACAGCCGTAAGAGAAGCCATTATTTATTGGTGGAGACAAAATAAAAATATTGAGCTTAAGGATTATTTATGGGATATTTTCCCCGTAGGATGGGATAAAAATAATCCCGAATGTTTGGTCGTTTATGCATATGCTTTTACGAATTCTAATCCTTTGTTTCTGGGTACATGGAGTGTTGATTATAACGAATCTAAATCGACACTTATTTCCATCGATTCTGCTAATGTTGAAATAGATTTAAACGGATTTGGTATAAAAGAAATTAAATATGAACATTAAAATTCAATATCTTCCAAATATTTTATACTTTTCCTTATATCATCTTCCGTAAACATTTCAAGCACCATTGTGGGATTTAGGCTCTTTTCTTTCAATGTATTAAATATTTCTTTATAATCTAATGTCCCATCATATAAATTGTTGTGATCATCATTTTGTTCAAAGTTATTATGGATATGCATATGGTATAGTTTGTCTCCATATTCTTTTATCCACTCAGTTATTTCTGAATTATGCGCATACAGGTTAACATGCCCGCAATCCAATGCCAATTTAAAGTAATCGGAATTTACTTTTTCTATCAGCTCTTTGCAAAAATCAGGACCTGTTTCAAATACATTTTCTATTACCGCCGTTATGTTATTTTCTTCAAATTCTTTTATAAAGTCTTTCCAGAATGATATAAAATTTTTTTTGAAACTTTCTATTGAACCATAGTGCTTTGTTCCTTTATATCCGCTGTGAAATAAAATTATTTCGGCGTTTATTCCTTTTCCTGTTTCTAATGACTCTTTATATCTTCGTATCCCGACTTCTCTTATTAAATAGTCCTGTGATGCTATATTTATATCCGAAAACATGGCATGTAACGTAACTTTGTTATTAAATCCTTTTAAATCATTTCTTATATCTTCCCAAACCTCTTCAGGTGTATATTTATCGCTTTTATATAACGGCAGCCGGCTTATTTCTATTCCTGTATTAAGTTCTTGTGCTAATTGTACGGATTCTTTTATTGTATCTTTTGCTGATGACGATATTAGTATATTGGTTCTATTCATTTGTTTCTTCCGGCGGATATAGTGTACTTATTATTCCTTTTTTCTCTATATCTTTATACATCTCTTCTATTATATTTGTTAATTTTTCTTCGGAAAAATCTTCAAAATCGTATGTTAATCTCTTAACTTCTTCCTGCTTATCTTCATTATAATGTATAATGTCTATTATTACTTTAATATAAGCGGGATACGTTATTTTTAAAACATTTTTGAATGGGGCTTTTATTAAACTAAAATTACTTTCTGTCTCTGTCATATTGTATTTTATTTCAATTTCAGGATTCTGTTCTTTTATATCATTTTGTAATTTATAAAATACAGGCGACGTTATTTTTTCAAAACCATTAAAAAATTCTTTCTTGAAATCCTTAAATTCTTTTCCTGTTTCATCCTTTATTACGATTTCATCGGGTATTTCTCCTTTTGATAAACTGTATATATAATTGAATTGTTCATCATTGTCTATTTGTTCTTTCATACTTTGGTATAAAACAGGTTCCATCTCCTCAAATGATTTTGTTACTTCCGCCGCATTTGCATATATATAACAATCATTTATTAATACTTGTTGTATTCTTTTTGTTACGGATTCTGCTCCCGCAACTCCGCAATTAAATAACAGTAAATAAAATCCCGCGCTTTTTCCAAACGCTACTATATCGTTTGTTCGCGGTATCTTCTTTATTTTCTCCCCTATCCTTTTTAAATTTAAGTTCCGATTTTCTTTCGCTATCGGTTTAATGTACATTAATATTGTTTTTTCTTGATTTTCTTCAATGACTCTGCTTATGAAATGTTTTAACGCTAAGGCTGCATTATCTTTTGTATATATACCCGTATCCTTATCTATTATATTAGCTGAAATCAGTATATCTTCATTTATTTCTATCTGCTTATATAATATTGATTTTTGAAGCGTTAAAAATATTCTCATTAGTATTACGGAATCTTCGTCCTCCATAAAGAAGAAATCGTCTATTCCGTTATCAAATGCGTATAATAATGTTTCCTCCGCAAAAGTATCCGTTACAAATAATATCGGTACCTTATCCAAAGATTTTATCTCTCTTATCTCTTTTACTATACTTATAGAATCAGTTTTCATGCAATATAAAATTATTATTGACGGCTGCATTGTATTTAATGCAGATATCGCTTCAATATAATTTACCGACTTTATGGTATCACATTCTCTCAGTAATTTTATTTTCTCCTTCAATGAGTCTGAAGTCTCTTGATTATTTGAGATTATTAATATTGAATTACTTTTCAAATTCTTTCACCCGCTTCTTAAAACATACCCTTTTTCCTGAAAAATACAACAACAGCTATTGATGTTATTATTGACAATGCAACAACAATTAAAAATCCGTACGGATTATTTCCGTATGGAACTCTTACATTCATACCCCACAATCCGCCTATCATTGTCGGAATTGACATTATTATTGTTATTGCTGCTAAAAATTTCATTACTAAGTTTAGATTATTATTTATTATTGATGCAAAACCTTCCATCATCGCTTCCAATATCATGCGATGCATATCTACCATTTCTATTGCCTGTCTGTTATCTATGATTACATCTTCTAATAAATCGACATCTTCATCCGTCATTTTCAAGTAATTAAATGTAGTTGATTTTGTCATTCTTAAAATTTTCTGTAACACAATATCGGTATCTTTTAACGCTGTTGAAAAATAAACCAATGTCTTTTGGATTTCCATTAGTTGGAATAACGCTTTGTTATTTGTAGCTTTTTGAAGCTCAACTTCAATATTTTCAGTTGTTCTGTTTATTATATCCAAATATTTTAAGTAAAATTTAACCGACCTGAACAGGATTTTTAACATAAATTCGGTTTTATTTCTTGTGTCAAAAGAATATGCAGTTGTTTCATTGAATGATGATAAGATATTATTATCTTTTGAACAAACTGTTATTATAGATGTCGGTGTGTATATTATACCCATTGGTAATGTATCAAAACATCCGTCGTCTGTCATTATCGGTAAATTGGTAATTATTAATATGTTCCCGTCTTCTATTTCCATACGCGAACGTTCATCTAAATCCAATGAATTCCTTAAAAAATCTTCTTCTAACCCCAATACTAACGATACTTGTTTTATCTCTTCTTCGTTAGGATTTATTAAACTGAACCATGAACCTGAAACAGCTTCACTTATACTTAATCGTTCCAATCTTTTGTTATCTTCCGTTTTTAATATCTTTATCATATTACTATCTCAGATTCTTCCTTGTTAAATTAAATCATAAAACAGTCGTGATTTAAAGTATTTGTATCTCTTTTTGTACGTTTATAGGTTCGTATTTTTTAATAATTCCTCTAAAAATTGTTGTTCTGTCAGTTTGGTTTTCGCCATTTTTTTCTTGAATTCTTCATTTTTATATATAAAATTAAACCGCTGATGCTTGCTTGTCTTACCGTATAGTTCTTCTATTAATGCAGGTATTTTTATATAAAATAAAGAATCTTTGCTTTTCATCAATTGTAAATTTTCTATTTTTATTAACGTGATTATTAAATCTAATTCATCTTTAGGACATTCTATTTTATTTTCTTTCATATATTTCAAATAATTTTCAGCAGCTTTCTTTATTTGATTTAAAGAATTTATATATTTGTTATTTGTTTTTTGTGTGTAATATTTATATTTTAAGGCATCCGTAATTACTTTTTCATTAAGACCTTGCTCGGCTATTTTCCCCGCATCCGAAAGTATTTTTGTCAGTTCCTCATATTGATTTTGATTTGTTTGTTCAAAATTATTATATTCTTTTCTGATATTTGTCCATAAATCAGTTAAATCACCATCTTTGTTATTCTTACAATTATCTATTATTTCTTTATACTTATCATTATTTTTCAAAGTCTCTTGAATATAATAGTCAAACAATGCGGTTCTGTCGGAATTTAATTCGATATTTTTCCTGCTTAAATTATATATAGTCCAATCAAATTTATTAAATTCTTTAACCAACTTTTTTAAAGTGCCTTCTTCTTTTAGTACATTGTAATAATTAAGTATATAATCGGAAAGCTCGTATGCACTGATTTCGAGCGGGTTCCTTAGCATCTCCGCTATTTTATAGATGTCGGCATATATACTGAACAGTTCAAGTCTGTTCTGGTTTAAATAACGTTCCAATGCTTCCTGATAATATTTGCCGTTAAATGATGTAATATCCGCTTGCTCTTGGGCATTTATCCAAAACTCTTTATTTATGTTTTTAGCATTATATTTATTTAAAAGTTTTTCAAAGTTTTCAATCCCCATAAATTTACATATTTGTGCAATTTTATCAAAATGATCTAATTCATGTGCAATAATTGCAATTACTTCCCGGCGGCTTACCTTCTCTAAGGCTTCTTTATTTATATTAAAGGTACCTGAAGGATAATTAAAATATCCGGCTATGAAGCTTCCGCCTTTTGTTTCGTTATTTGCATAATATTGTATCTCAATAAGAGCAGGGTCATAACCTTTATATTTCATTAATTTGTATACAATAATCTCTGGTGAACTTGATATTAAAGGATTGGCATTTAATTCATCCAATAATTTCTTAAAATTATTATCTTGTTTATAATTCAAACTTATTTTTTTTACTTCCGGTTTCACACTAACTGTCTCTGCCGCGAAATTTTCAGGCTGCTTTTTCACTTCGGAGGGAACTTTGTTATAAATTATTTCTTCGGTATAATCATTTGAAAATGATTTATTTGAATTATATTCCAATTTTTCTTCAAAAGTTTTGTTCTTTTGAATTTTCTTTAAATCATTAGGATATACCAAATAAATTATTGTTCCTATTACAGACAATAAAATAAATATTATAAACTTTAAAGGTAAGATATTTCGTTTGTTTTTTTTACGCCCCATTAAAAAATTCTCCGATTTAGTAAATTATAACATATTATTATCGGAATAACACTTTTATTATGAAACGTAAATTAAGCTTTATAATCTATACCGCCATATTTTGGTACGGACCTGCCAATATCTTTTGAAAGTTTTTTATTTATTGCATCTATAAATTTATTAAGTACGGATACTTTAGTTTCATTTGCTTTATTTTGGAGTTCTGTTTGGTCATACTGACCGAATGCGGGGCGTAAGGGAAGAGAATTCCCGAAGCTGATATTGCTCAAATTCATCATTTGCCTTACAGCCGTATTTCTTGCTAATATCGCATTTTGTATTGCCAAATATGACGACAACATTCTTTTACACTCCTTAGCTTTAGTATATCATATTTCTTCATTTTTTTAAAGTGGTTTAATCTAAAGGTGATGTTTTAAGTTTTTTAAGGAACCGGATCATATCCTCCCGGATGGAACGGATGACATTTTAATATCCTTTTTATACCCAGATATCCGCCTTTTATTATCCCGTATTTTATAACGGCCTGTTTTGTATATTCTGAACAAGTCGGATAAAATCTGCATACCGGCGGTGTTAATTTCGATATATGCTGATATAAATTTATCAGTTTTATTATTATTTTTTTTATCATTCTATATCCTCTTAATATACAATAATTTCCGGTTCTTCTTTGCTTTCTGCAGCCTGTATTTTGTACGGCATATGTTGTATTAAGCAATATCTTTTTCCCGAATCCAGCAGCATATACGGTATCTGCTTATTTTCTATATTCCATAAGTCTTTGATTTCAGTTATAACATAATCATTGGGATTTTTTATTAAATATGCTTTTAACCAATCCGTATCCGTACTGTTATGAAAATTTATAACATTGTCATAATAATATATTATACTGTATTTTTTTGATGTTATAAATGCCGTAAGTTTTGCTTTATCTTGTTTTGCCTTATTCGCAAATTTGATTAAATCATTCTCTCCTCCGTTATCGCTCATAAAATTAAAAAAGGACGGAGTTAATATTAATGAAATAGCTGTCATTAATATTACGTTTGATATAAAAGATTGCTTTCTGCCTTTTAATATTACGGCAAATATTCCGAATACGGGAACTACAAAGAATACCGCAATCATTGGAATGATTAACTTATATATGTCATTTGAAATAAAGTTATTTAAATAATTATGTCCGAATAATATCGTCACTGAACATATTATCAAAAGCAGATTGGGAATTAATGTTGCTATAAAAATACTTTTATCGTGATACTTTTTGATGATGTATTCATACCAATACACTCCGGAAATGCAAGAAGCCGGAAACATTAAAAATAGTATCAGATAGGTGTATTTCCCGCCGTATATTAAAGCTGCAAAAAATGAAATAAAAAATATTATTGTATTTATCGATAGAAATTTATCAATTCTGCTTAGCTTCTTCCATTTTTCATTGAGCCTGTCCTGAGAATTTTCTTTAAAATATGAAATTGCGGAATTTATAATCTCTTTAATTTTTGAACCCATAATCCAAATAAGAGAGAATGACCAGGGTAAAAACCCCGTGAAAAATATTAGAATTACGTTCAAAACGGTTTTGATGCTTATATAATCATTATATCTGTACATTAACAGCCAATATTTTATCAGATTAAGTCCGTTATGTTTTATCATTATTAAATACCAAGGTAATGTAATTACCGATAATATTGCAATTCCGCTTATGATATTTTTGAATTTAAAAAATTCTTTTAAATTTCCCGAAAAAATATAAATGAATAATGTAACGATTAAAGGTATAACAATACCGAACAAACCTGTTGATAAACCTGCAAAAGCGGTAAAAATATAAAATCCGAGCCATAATTTATATTTTTGTTCCGTTTTTATAAATAAAATTAAACTTGAAAAAATAACTGCAATCATTGTTGTTACGGCATAAAGCATATCATTTGTTGCAAGTCTTGAAAAAGTTATTATCCCTAATGATGTCATATAAATCAGTGATATTATTAAAGCGAATTTTTTTGTCAGTATACTTTTTGTATAAATAAATAAAAAGACTATCCCCGAAATCGTAATAAGTGAAATTGGTAATCTTACGGTTTCGGTGGTAATTTTACCAAAAATCAAACAAAAAATATTAATAATCCAAAATAATAACGGCGGTGAATCAAACCATTTTTCTCCGTTTAACTGCAGATTAATCCAATCATTCCTGTTAAGCATATCTTTTGCTATGGATACAAATTTAGTTTCATCGGTATCTAAAAATGCATAATTGCCTATGTTAAGAAAATACATAAGAAAACATAAAACTATAAATAATAATATGTATATAATATGTTTTTTGAAATAATTCATAAGTCTTCCTTTTTATAGGGAGCATTTTATATATTTTTGCACCTCTTCGTCGGTATTCATTTCCGTAGCACAAACTAATATATGGTTTTCACTAAGCTTTTTCCCCGCCAAAATACCTTCTTTTTTCATATTCTGCAAAAATTTGTCAGAGTTATTAACTTCCAATATAAATTCATTAATAAAATCGTTATTAAGAATATTGAAACCTTTATTTTTTAGTCCGTTTGCGAGATTGTGAGCGTGTTTTGAACTCAGAAAAACAGCTTGCCTTAAACCGTTGATACCTAAAAGGGATAAATAAACAACAGCGTTTAAAACCGCCAAACCTTGATTTGAACAAATATTGCTTGTTGCTTTTTCTCGTCTTATATGCTGCTCACGAGCTTGCAGAGTCAGAGTAAAAGCTTGTTTGCCGTCGGCATCAAGAGTACGCCCGACTATTCTGCCCGGAAGCTGTCTTTTATACTTGTCATCTGCAGCGATAAAACCTGCATAAGGTCCGCCGAATGACAGACTATTCCCGAATGATTGAACATCACCTGCTGTTATATCTATGTTATATTCTTTCGCTTTTTTTAATATGCAGCTGTTCATAATATCAACATAGGCTATTAATAATGTTTTTTCGGGCTTTTTAATTTCTTTTAATGTTTCCGTGTCTTCTATACTGCCGTAAAAATTAGGGTTTTGTATCATTAGTCCGGCATAATCACCCGTGTTTAATTTCTCTTGAATATCCGATAAATCTGTTTTAAAATCCTTTGATTTGACAAAATCTATAGCAACATCGGCAGCATCGGCATATGTTTTTATAACCTCCAAATATTCGGGATTAATGCACTTGCTTACAAGAATTTTATTTTTACCGCTAATTCTTACAGCCATTAACATAGCTTCTGCACAAGCATTTCCGCCGTCATATACGGAAGCATTACAAACATCCATCCCCGTTAAATCGCATATCATAGACTGAAATTCATATATAACCTGTAAAGTGCCTTGAGATATTTCCGGCTGGTAAGGTGTATAAGCCGTATTAAATTCAAATCTTGATGAAATTTCTTTGACGGCTGCAGGAATAAATCTTTTATATGCTCCCGCACCTATAAAATTTGAATAATTCGTCTTATTCTCTTTGGAGATGTTTTTTACGGCTTCTTGTGCCTTCATCTCACTGATGCCGTCAGGTAAATTTAACCCTTTTATCTTTGCTTTTTCATCAATGACGGAATATAATTCATCAATACTCTTAACTCCGATAACATCTAACATCTCGGAAATTATATTATCAGGATTTGCTTTAAAATTATGCATATTTATTCTACTTCTTTTTTATATTCTTCGTACTTTTGTAAATCATTACTGTCTTCGGCGTAATTTTCGGATGATACTTTAATAAGCCACATTTCATCAAAAGCTTTTTCGTTTAAAAGCTCAGGCTTTTCAATTAACTGCTCATTTATAGCAGTTACTTTCCCCGAGACGGGCATGTAAATTTCAGAAGCTGCTTTAACAGATTCAATAGTGCCGAAAATTTCACCTTTTGTATATTGTGAATTAATTTCAGGCAGTTCAACAAATACAATATCACCTAGTTGTTCAATGGCATAATCTGTAATTCCGATGTAATATTCGCCATTTTCTTCAAAAACATATTCATGTGACTTGCTGCATAAAATATTATTTTTTACAGTCATTTAATTCTCCTTTAATTTCCTTTATTATGTTTTTTAATAAAATTTTTATCAGTTATTTGAGCATTATACAATTTATTTCTTATCATTATTTGAATTGTGTCATTAATTTTAAGATTTTTATTATTAATATAGCCTAAACCTATGTTTTGACCGATAGCGGGAGCAACACAACCGCTTGTAACATGTCCTATTTCTTTATTATCCGAATAAATCGGGTATTCATGCCGTGCTATTGCTTTATCAATCATTTTAAAAGCAATTAATTTTTTATCAGTGCCCAGTTGAATTTGATTTAGAATTATATTTTTACCTATATAATCTTGTTTTTTATCTTTATCAACAGTCCAAGAGAGACCGGCTTCAACGGGAGTGGTATTTTCGTTTAATTCATTTCCGTATAAGCTCATAGCTGCTTCAAGTCTCAAGGTATCTCTTGCACCGAGACCAATGGGCATAATACCGTACGGTTTTCCTTTTTCTAAAATAAGCTCCCATAATTCGGATACTTTTTCATTTCTTATAATGATTTCAAATCCGTCTTCGCCTGTATAACCAGTACGGGATATAAGTATATCTTCGTTTAGAAGTTTATATTTATCTATATAAAAAGTTTTTGGCTGATTTTCTTTTTTTATTCCGACTTCACTCAGGATATCAGATGCCTTAGGTCCTTGTAATGCAACCATTGAATATATATCGGATTTATTATCTATTGTGACATCAAAGTTTGATTTGTGGTTAACAAGCCAGGTATAATCAGCCTCAAGCCTTGATGCATTTACAATTAAAAGATAATGACTTTCTTTTAATTTATAAATTAAAAGGTCATCGACTATTCCTCCTTTTTCATTTGTAAACTGGCAGTATAGAGCTTTTTTATCAATTAATTTTTCAACATTTTGGGGAACGAGAGTTTGCAGAAAATTCAATGCATCATTACCCGAGACAAAAATTTCCCCCATGTGAGAGACATCAAAAAGACCGGCATTGTTTCTTACATTGTTGTGTTCTTCAATGATGCTTGTATATTGAACGGGCATCTCCCACCCGGCAAAATCTACCATTTTTGCGCCAAGTTTAATATGATTATTATATAAAAAAGTTTTAGCCATTGTATTTCCTTTTATTTAGAACAAATAACTCTTGCAGCGTGGATACCGGAAGCCGAAGCTTGGATTAAACCTCTTGTAACTCCCGCACCGTCACCTATTGCGTATAAGTTTTTAACTCCTTCCGTTTCAAGATTGTTTGTAAGTTTAACTCTTCCCGAATAAAACTTAACTTCTACTCCGTATAATAAAGTATACCTTGATGCGGTACCCGGAGCGATTTTATCCAATGCATAAAGCATTTCAATTATTGCGGTCATTTGTCTGTATGGTAAAACCAAGCTTAAATCTCCCGGAGTCGCACATCCCAAAGTCGGAGTAATTATACTGCTTTTTATTCTGTCCGGAGTCGATCTTCTTCCGTCTAACAAATCTCCAAATCTTTGAACAAGTACACCGCCCGCCAGCATATTGGCAAGTCTTGCAACATGCTGTCCGTATGCTATCGGTTCTTTAAACGGTTCGGTGAATTTTTCGGAGACAAGCAGCGCAAAATTTGTATTTGCCGTTTTGTAATTTGCATAACTGTGACCGTTAACGGTAGAAATACCCGAATAATTTTCCGTAACAACTTCTCCGTAAGGGTTCATACAAAATGTTCTGACCTCATCTCCAAAGGTCGGCGAATGATATATTAATTTCGATTCATAAAGTTTTTCCGTAATAGGTTCAAAAACGGGAGCGGGAAGCTCGACTCTTACCCCGACATCCACTGCATTATTTACCATACCTATTTTGTTTTTTGCAAATTCGTGAGTCAGCCAATCCGCACCTTCTCTTCCCGGAGCAATAATAATATGTTCCGCTTCAATTTTTTGATTATCTTTTGTGATAAATCCTTTGACTTGTCCGTTATCAACAATTAACTGTTCAGCAATCGTGTCATATAAAATCGTAATTCTTTTTTCAAGAAAATCTTGCATATTCTTAAGAACATTCAGGCTTCTTTCGGTACCTAAGTGTCTTACCGGAGAATGTACAAGTTTTAATTCAGCCAGAGTTGCCGCTCTTTCAATATCCGCGAAAGCTTCTTTATTTGTACCGAAAACTTCATCGGTTGCTCCGAATTTAAGATAAATGTCATCGGTATACTCAATAAGGTTTTCAACATTTTTTCTTGGCATATAGTCGGTAAGATGACCGCCTACATCAGGAGTAAGAGTCAATTTACCGTCGGAAAAAGCGCCTGCACCGCCCCAGCCGCATAATAAACCGCATTTTTTGCATGTCGGACATTTTTCATATCCTTCCCTTAAAAGGCATTTTCTTTTTTCTATTTGATCTCCTTTTTCGACCAAAACAACTTTCCACTCGGGTTTAAGTTTCATTATTTCAAGCGCCGCAAATATTCCCGCAGGACCTCCGCCGACTATTGCTACATTATACATTATCTTCTCCGACTCTTTTCTTTTTCAGTTTTTTTCTGACATGTTGATTTTAACTTAAATCTTTTTAATTTTAAATAAATCGTAAACAACATTTTACTTTACGAAACTAAATTTATATAATAACCCTATGAACATAAAAATTATTGCCGTCGGAAAAATTAAAGAAGCATATAACAGAGAATTGATAAAGGAATATGAAAAGAGACTTTCCCCTTTTTGCGGATTTTCCGTTATTGAAGTTCAAGCTGAACCTATCTTGGATGAGTCAAATAATGAGAAATATAAATTAGCGGAAGCAGAGAGAATTTTGCAGTATATTAAACCGAATTCTTATATTATAACATTGGAAATAGAAGGTAAAATGTTATCTTCAGAGGAATTTGCGCGGAAAATTAATGAAATTATGACATGCGGCGTGAGTGAAGTTGTTTTTATAATAGGCGGTGCAAACGGTTTGCATCAGAATGTAAGCAAAATAGCACATTTTAAATTAAGTTTTTCCAAGATGACGTTTACACATCAAATGATTAGAGGAATACTTGCCGAACAAATATACCGTGCATTTAAGATAAATAAGAATGAAAAATATCACAGATAAGTTAAGAAATGTAAATATATTTCTAAAAGATATATCGAAATGATAAATAATGTGTTAATATAAAAACAGGAAAAGAATTAAGACTTGAGTAGCGGATTTTCCGTAGGGCGAAGCCCGAAGTAGAGCGAACCGAAATGAGCGGCAGCGCAGCGAAGCGAATATGAGGTTCGAGGGAGGAAAATCCAAGAGGCGGATTTTCCGTAGGGCGAAGCCCGAAGTAGAGCGAACCGAAATGAGCGGCAGCGCAGCGAAGCGAATATGAGGTTCGAGGGAGGAAAATCCAAGAGGCGGATTTTCCGTAGGGCGAAGCCCGAAGTAGAGCGAACCGAAATGAGCGGCAGCGCAGCGAAGCGAATACGAGATTCGAGGGAGGAAAATCCAAAATCAAAAAGCGAAAAGGTGACTAATTTCGTAAAGTTGGGGGAGTGTGTTGTGATTTATTGCTGCGGAGGCTATCATACGCCTCACAGAACAGTTTTTGTGTGCTCCGATAATCAATATATAAACCGAAAATTGGAAATAATAATATGTCCGAAATGCGGTGCATTGGTAGCGGAGTTAACGCAATATAATATTAAGACAAAGAAATATGAGAAATATCGTCCGAAAAGAAAGCGGACATCAAGATTTTTAAAGGAAATAGAATCAGGCAAGTGGTACGAATGTAAGGTAAAATACGGTACCAAAGAGAAAGCCGGGTTTGTATACGGTCAAAATAAGGAAGCAAAGGACGGTAAAATATACCAATATGCGGTAGATTTTAACGGTACAAAGAGGTTGGTAAAAGTAATAAACGGGTAACGGAATGACAATAAGAAAGAAAAAAACGAAAAAAGAAGGTCCTGATTATTCAAGAAATGAGTCATTTGAGAACTTGGAAACGGTGCAAAAGATGGCATTAAACAGAAAAGGAAAAGATGATGAAATAGTTCCGGATATATCAATATTTTTGAAAGCCGAAGAATTAAAAGGTAAGTTATGCGGGTTGTATACGGAAAAAGAAAAAATAAAGCTGCAAATAAATAAAATGGGAAGCGTTAAAGTGGACGGGAAAGATTTAATGTTGAGAGTCGGGGAAGAAATAGCAGCGGATAATGACAATGATAGAATTACCGAAGATATTGAATATACCGGAGAAATTGATTCCGGTTATAACACAGATAAATAATTATAATTATTTTTTAATAGAAGGAGGGCGAGGTGGTGGCAAATCCCAGAGTATAGCAAGAATAATATTATGGTTGGCAGAACAAAGAAGAGTAAGAATTTGCTGCGGCAGAGAAACACAATCAACAATATCAGACAGTGTTTATAAAATAATGAATGATTTAATAAGTGAATATAAGTTAGATTTTACTGTTAAATCCAATAAAATAATACATAACAGAAGCGGTTCCGGCATAATTTTTAAGGGATTTAGGGAACAGGGCAGGGTAAATATAAAAGGTCTGGAAGGTATTGATATATTGTGGATAGACGAAGCTCAAGCAATCAGTAAATCAACATTGGAAGTGATAATACCTACTATCAGAAAGAAAAATTCAATAGTTATATTTACAATGAACAGATTTATGCGTAAAGATCCCGTATACACGGAATTTGTATCAAGAGATGACTGTTTGCATATAAAGATAAATTATTACGATAATAAGCATTGTCCGCAGAAGTTAACAGATGAAGCAATAAGATGTCGAACAAAGAACCATATTGATTATGAATATATATGGGAAGGAAATCCGATAGACAGAACAAATGATTATTTATTTTCAGCAGTAAAACTGGATAGGGCAAAGAATATAAAATTTAAAGAAGAAAATTACCGTAAAATAAGATGTATGTCGGTAGATTTAGCCGGAAACGGAGGGGATTTATGTGTTGCATCGTTAATAGAATCAAAGAGCATGAGTCAATGGTCGTTAGAAAGGCAGGAATATTGGAGTGAACCCGACACGGATATTACAAAAGGCAGGATAATAAATCTGTATACTTTGTGGAAACCGGAATTACTCATATTAGATGCTGACGGATTGGATATTCAATATATGTAAGTATAAAAAACGTAATAACAAAGACAATAAAATTTAACGGCGCGGGAACGAGTAACAGACCGAATGCACTAAACAGGAGAGCGGACGGATATTTAACATTAAAGGATTTTATAGATAATGAATGGCTGTATATATCATCAGATATAACGATATCCCAACTGGAATATATAAAAAAAGAATATAAACCTAACGGACAAATATATATTCAGTCGAAAAAAGAGATGAAAAGCGAACAAGGAGAAAGTCCTGATTTTGCAGACAGTCTGATGATGGGAATTTATGCAATAAATTATTATTCTTACTTAACTGACGAGAGGGAAGATACTTTAATAATAGATACAAATTTTGACCCTTATGTATAAGCAAAAGAGAACAGTTACCTTTCTTGACGAGATAAAAACTGCTTATACGCCTTACATTACATATAACATTGTTATTTAAGACGAACGGTATATAAATCGGAAAGCTTGTGTGGAATTAAGTCTGATTTGTTTTGCCGTTGCGGAACTCGGTTTTATATGTAATGTAAGTTTTTTTTAAAATTTTTAAAGGAAAGAAAAGAGTATGGAAGAAAATTTTAAGGCTGCTTTTAATTTTGTATTAAAGGCGGAAGGCGGATATTCAAATAATAAATTGGATAAAGGAGGAGCTACAAATTACGGAATAACTCAATTTACATATAATACGTACCGGCACAAAAAAGGTTTAACAAATAAAGATGTGGCACAGATAACAAAAGAAGAAGCAGAGAAAATATATTATGAAGAGTATTGGCTTAAAATCGGTGCGGATAAGATAAAAGACAAGGCTCTGGCAATAGTTTTATTTGACAGCAGTGTAAATCACGGTATAGCCGGTGCAAAGAAATTGTTTGAGCAATCCGGAAATGATGTAAATAAGCTGTTAAATTTAAGGCGCGATAAATATAAAAAGATAACAGAGAAAAATCCTGCTCAGAAGATATTTTATAAAGGCTGGATGAACAGGATAAATAATTTGGAAAACTATATTAAGTAAAAGTGAAAGGGAATGAGTATGTGTTCAACACCAAAAATGCCTGTTATAAAACAGGAGCCTGCAGAAATAATAAAGACTGCAACAAGAGCGGATGCATCTGTTCAGAAAGCAACTGCCGCAAACAGAAACGGGAATAAAGGTTTTGTATCCGATAATATTCGAACTACAAATAGCGGACTTGAAGAAGATATAGAAACTTCAAAGAAAAAATTGTTAGGTGAGTAGAATGACAGAGTCAAAATATACAAAGAATTATTTTAATGCAAGAAGAAATGAGCTTGAGATAGCATATAATATAATAAAACAGGACTGGCAAGAGCTGGCGGATTTTTTCTTACCTCGTTCGGTACGCTTTTTAGCACGAAGTGTAAATAAACAACCTGCAAAAAACAAAAAGATAAAGGATTCAACCCCCCTTCTTGCTGTTCGTAATTTTTCATCGGGAATGATGTCAGGAGCAACAAGTCCTGCAACAAACTGGTTTAAGGTAAAGGTAAGGAATTACGGACAGGAGGGGAATTATGAGGTAAAAACATGGTGTAATTCGGTTGAAAATCTATTCAGAGATATTTTCAATTCATCAAATTTATACAGGGTGCTGCCGTCGATATATAAACAGATTGGGGTATTCGGAATATCAGTTATGGGTATGGAAAGCGATGAAGCATCAATATTAAGATGCCATCTTTTGCCTATTGGCTCATACAGGATAGCAAAGGACTATAAAGGAAATATAGATACAATATGCCGTGTTTATATGGATACAGCTAAAAATCTGTATGATAAATTCGGGGAAGAAAATGTTTCAAAAGAAGTTATAAATGCAATACATTCAAACAGGTATGAGGAATTGTTTGAAATAGTACATTTTGTTGAACCGAATAAGGAATATAAACCTGATTCAATATGGGCAAAAGATAAGAAATACATATCAGTGTATTATGAATATTTATCAAACGAAGAGAAGTTTTTATCGCGGAGCGGATTTGATAAATTTCCTTATGCCGTATTTGAATCGGAAGTGAACGGAGAAGATGTATATCCCGGAGAGTGTCCCGGAATTAATGCTTTACCGGATGTTAAGCAATTAATGAGCATGGTTGTGGATGAAGCTAAAGCGGTAAAAAAGATGATAAGTCCCACATATAAAGGTCCTGCAAGCTTAAAAAATAAGAAGATGATTGATGCACCTGCGGCTTTTATAGAAGAAGATGAAAACGGACGCGGATTAACACCTATATATGAAGTTAATCCAAGAGTATTGGAAGTTGATTCCATTATTGAAAAGTTAAAAAACTCAATAAAAGAAATATTTTATAACGATTTATTTGCGATGATATTAAATACTGCCGAGCGTTCACGGACAGCTACCGAAGTAAATGAACTGAAAGAAGAGAAAATGGTATTGTTATCACCTTTGCTTCAGCAAATTCATAACGGGCTAAATTACATAATTGATTGGGTTTTTGAGGAGTGTATAAAATTGAATATCTTGCCCGAACCTCCCGAAGAAATAATGGGTTCTGATATGGATATAGAATTCGTATCAACGCTTGCACAGGCACAGAAAGCCGTTAAGATTTCCGCTATGGAAAGATTTACGACATTTACGGTAAATCTGGCCCAAGCACTTGATCCTTCGGTAAAAAATAAACTGAACGCGAATAAGATAATTGATGATTATGCCGAATATGCGAATATATCGCCTGAACAGGTCATTCCTACGGAGGATGTCGAGAAAAAGAAAAAACGTGAAGAAGAGGCACAGTCACAAAAACAGGCATTGGAACAAGTAAAAGAAGGCGCTGAAATTATAAAAAATTTAGGAGGTACCGATTCATACGGCAGTGATTTAATGGCAAGATTGGGATTAATGTAGAAAAGAAGGAGATAAAAATGACTGAAGAAAATTTGAAACAAACACCCGGACTGGGAGAAAATATTCTAGGCGTACAAGATATGCAGCAAAATAATGATACGGAAGAAAGCTGTTACGGAAAACCCGAAAGATATGATTATACGGGAGTTCAGATGCCTGAAAATTATTGTTATAACGAAGAATTATTAAATGAGTTCAATGAATTGGCCGGAAAATATAATTTGTCGCAAAAAAGTGCAAATGAATTAATGTCTATGGGCGTGAAACTTACACAGTTAATGGGAAAAAATTACTCACAAACTCAAGCGGAACAACAAAGACAAAAAACTGAAGAATATAAACGCACTTTAATTAATGACAGAGAAATAGGCGGAGCGAATTTTGAACGAACAATGAGGACTGCCAATATCGCTTATACACAATTCGCAAATAACGAAGTGCAAAAAGTATTGGCTGAAACCGGATTAAATTGTCATCCTCAAGTAGTTAAAATGTTCTACGACATAGGAAGAAGGATGCAAAATGATACAATATACGGTGTAAATATAGCGGCAGCTCCGAAAGAAAACAGGGAAGATATTTTATTCCCAACAATGTAGTATGTCCGAGTAAATTTTCACGATAAGCCGAAGGTTTTACAAAGCGAAACACCGAAACAAAGTGAGTATGATTGAGCCTGTATGTATCAGCTGAGTGAAAATTTGCGAGTGGCATATTGAAAAGGTTACAAAACGAGCAAGCGAAGAATGAGCTTTGCGAGTTTGTATACGTAACGAAGTGAAGTCTGAGCAACTTACGGCTGCGATGAGCAAGCGGAATGTTGCGACACTAGATTAGAGTAAGTATAAGGAAAGGAAAAAGGAATGGCAACACTGGGTGCAAGTTATTTGACATTGGCTGACAGATTTAAAAGAACCGAAAACGGGAAAATAGCCGCAGAAATTATAGAAATGATGACGGAAACAAATGAAGTATTACAAGATGCAAATGCTCTTCAATGTAATGACGGAACAAACCACATTACTACAATAAGAACAGGATTACCAACAGCTATATTCAGAAATTTATACGGATATGTTCCCACCTCAAAATCAACTACGGAACAGGTAAAAGATGTAACAGGCATGTTAGAAACATATTCCGTAGTAGATGTAGACTTGGTAGATAAATCGGAAAATCCGAAATTATTCAGATTATCCGAGTCATCGGCATTTATAGAAGCCATGAATCAAAAGTTATCTGAAACAATTTTCTACGGCAGCATAAAAGAGTCCACATAGGCGGCC